>CBKYSX010000334.1:0-5217 GCA_966690745.1 uncultured Ardenticatenales bacterium | reverse complement strand
TCAGAATTCGTTTTATGTTTTTATGAATTATTCGGGTTTTTCTAAAATCAATTTCTGTTTTTTGGTTGGTCGTACTTCATTGGCACTGTTCGCCAATTCTATATCGCCAAAGGGGGCAAGGAGAAGACCATGAAACGCACAACGCAGTGGCACGTATGGGTAACGATGATGGTACTCGCACTCATCATCATGGGATGTACCGGTGCAGGAGAAACACCACCACCTACGGATACCGGCACAGGTGGGACGACTACTGAAGAAGGCGGCTCGGAAGAAGTGGTAACAGGGGAGGAACCCGCCGCCGAATGTGGTACCGTGGAGTTGCAGTACTGGAACCCCTTTACGGGTCCCGACGGTCCTTTTATGGGGCAAATGGTGGATGCCTTTAATGCGGAAAACCCCAACATTCGCGTGGTGATGACCACGCAAGGGGAGTATTACACGCAACTCAGCACCGCCGCCGCCGCCAGCACCTTGCCCGATGTCGCGATTGTTCATGCCGACCAGGTGGCAACCCAGGCATTCCGCAACATTTTACGCCCGATGGATGATTTGGTCGCCACCGCCGAAATTGATGGTAGCGATTTCCCCGCAGGGGTCTGGGCGGCAGGCGAAGTGAACGGCTCGCGCTACGCCGTTCCTCTCGATATTCACCCCATGACAATGTTCTACAATGCAGACCTGTTGGAAGCGGCAGGCTTGTCGGCTCCGCCGACCAACGCCGAGGAATTTGCCGCCGCCGCCACTGCCATGACCGCCGATGGCAACAATGGCTTTATGCTGACCTCCGGCTTCCCGATTCGCCAAATTTTCGAAATGTTGCTCTATCAAAACGGGGGAACCTCTTTTAATGCAGAGGGCACCGAAGTGACATGGAACAGCGAAGCGGGCGTACAGGCACTGCAATGGTTGAAGGATGCCCAGACCCAATGGTCGCAACCCAATCTGGAAGTGGATGCCGAACTGAACTCCTTTAAGGGAGGAACGGTGGGCATGATTTGGAATGGTATCTGGCAAACTACGAACGTAACAGGCGATGGGGTTGAATTTAACGGACAAGCCACCGCCATACCGCAACTTGGCTCCCAACCCGCCGTATGGGGCGGCTCGCACCAATTGACCTTGCCCCGTGTTGCCACCGTTGACCCCTGTAAAGATGCCGCCGCCGGACAGTTCATTCAATACCTGCTCAACAATTCCGTAACATGGGCAAGCGCAGGGCAAATCCCGGCAAGCAATTCGGTGCGGGCAAGCGCGGAATTTGCCGCCGTTACCCCTCAATCTGCGATTGCGCCTTCGGTTGAGGGTGTTTTCCTACCGCCGTCGGTTCCTGGTATTACCGATGCCTACGCGCCTCTGGATGAAGCCGTTTCCGCCATTCTTGCCGGAACCGCCACGGATATTCAAGCCGCCCTTGATGATGCCGCCACGCGTGGCAATCAGATTCTGGAAGAGAATCGCGCCAATTACGGCGATGCGCCTACGCCTCAATAATAGAGAAATGCGCTGTTCGTAGGGTGACACTCATTCGCATTGAACATGAGTGTCACCCCCGTTTCTCCATGGGAAGTGTGTCCCTCCTATACACCTGAAAGGGACGTACTTCAAGCGAACAAGAAGGTTAAACATCATTTTCGCAGGATACTTAGGATAATGATGTTTAACCTCAATGGAGCAACGTCTAATACCTTCAATCATCGGGGGCAGGATGTGCTGTATTAATGCCATCCTACCCGCCGATGGGTAGTCCTACACGCCCTTCTGTTTATTAGGAAAGGAAGCTCATGGCAACTACCACCCATACGCCAGAGGTCGCCGCCACTGCCGTCGGCTCGCGGCAACGCTTTGCGTGGATGCCCTATCTCTTCATTCTGCCCCATCTGATTTTTTTCATCCTCTTTGTCGGCTATCCCTTTTTTTACGGTTTGTACATAAGCGGTTTTCAATTTGATTTTTTGCGCCCGGAAGCCATGCGCCTTGTGGGGCTGGAAAACTACCTGCTCTTATTCCAACCGGATTCTCTGCAATTTCGGGAGTTCTGGGGAGCGGTGGGCAATACCTTTGAATTTGTACTCATCAGTGTGCCGCCCCTGATCATCGTGCCGTTATTGTTGGCGGTATTGTTAAACAGCAATATCCCCGGACGGTCATTCTTCCGCGCTATTTATTTTGCTCCGTGGGTGCTGTCGGCGGCGGTGGTCGGGCTGTTGGGCTTCTGGATTTTCCAAAGTCAGGGCGGGTTGGTCAATTATTATCTTGTCGAATGGGGCATTGAAGCCCCGCGCTGGCTCTCTTCCATGCCCTGGGCGTGGATCGCCATTCTGATTACAACGGTATGGTGGATTAGCGGCTTCAATATGATTATTCTGCTGGCGGCATTACAGGGGATTCCCGCCGAATTGTACGAAGCCGCCGCACTGGATGGAGCATCCCGTTGGCAATCTTTCTGGCGGGTCACGCTTCCTCTGCTCCGCCCTGTATTGGTTTTTGTCATCACTATCACCATCATCAGCTCCTTTAACCTGTTCGCCCAGCCCTTGTTTATGACCGGGGGCGGACCCGCCGAGGCGACCGGCGGCGGTGCTACCCGCCCGATTATGCTTCACTTATTCCGCGAAGGCTTTGAACGTAATCGTATGGGCAGTGCTTCGGCGCAAGCGTTGGTGGTTGCCTGTATCATGATGATTTTTTCCTATCTGAATTTCCGCCTCTTCCGCAACCGTGAATAACCTGAAACCGAGGAGTTTGCCATGAGTGTCACCACTAACACCACAACCACACGCTCCCGTTGGAATGGGCGGCTGATTGCCGAACGGGTGATTCTGTACACGATTCTGATTGGAATTGCCGTTCTCATCGTCGTTCCGATTCTTTGGATGCTTTCCACTTCGTTCAAGCCCAAGAGCCAGTGGTTCCTGCCCGAGATCTACTGGATTCCGAAAACCTTCACATGGGATAACTACACGAGTATTCTGAACAATCCGAGCCTGCCGATGGCACGGTGGTTTTTTAATAGTATCGGGGTGGCGTTGGTCAGTACGCTGTTGATTCTGACCATTGATGCGTTGGCGGCGTATGCCTATGCACGTTTGCAATTTCGCGGACGGGAACTGATTTTCCGTACCCTACTGGCAACGCTCTTTTTGCCGGGGGTGATGTTCCTTGTCCCGAATTTCCTCACCATTGCACGGCTGAACCTGCTTAATAATTACGCCGGGGTCATTTTGCCGGGGTTGGCGGGAGTGTTCGGGGTCTTTTTCCTGCGTCAATTTTTTGAATCGTTACCGAAAGAATTGGAAGAGGCGGCGCAGATTGATGGGGCGACGACCTTTCAAACGTTCTGGTATATCGCCCTGCCCCTGGCAAAACCCGCCATGGTGACGCTGGGGATTATCACCTTCTTGTCGAGTTGGAATGATTTTCTCTGGCCCCTTCTTGTATTGAAAGATCGCGTGTTGCTGACGTTACCACCCGGATTACGTACCTTGCAAGGGGCTTTTACCTCGGAATACGGGCAAATGATGGCGGGCGCGGCAATTACGGCGATTCCCGTATTGATT
This sequence comes from uncultured Ardenticatenales bacterium, assembly GCA_966690745.1. GTDB lineage: Bacteria > Chloroflexota > Anaerolineae > Ardenticatenales > Ardenticatenaceae > CBKYSX01. The sequence goes on along the minus strand of CBKYSX010000334.1, from coordinate 1,657 downwards.
CTCTATTTCATTTTGCAACGCTACATTGTTGAAAGCGTTGCCACTACCGGGCTAAAGGGATAACAACGCCATGCACTTTCGAACGCTTCTCTTCTGGCTCCTACTTGGCACAGTACTTGCCGGGTGTACGGGGACGGGTGGTACTGCCGCCACCCCCACAGGTGCGCCTGCCGCCTCCCCTGTAGCCGAAGGGACCGCCGCGCCCACCACGATACCAACGGTGGATGCCGCCACTCAATTCCAAAATCCGATTCTGCGGGCAAATTTTCCCGACCCCGGCATGATTGAGGTAGATGGGACCTATTACGCTTACGCTACCAATGGTGCCAGTAAAAATGTGCAACTTGCCCGTTCCACCGACCTGCTCCGGTGGGAGCAACTGACGGATGCCATGCCCTCTTTGCCCGTCTGGGCGCAGTTGGGCGGCGGGTATGTCTGGGCACCGGAAGTCATGGAAATTGAAGGGCAATATGTGCTCTATTACACCGCACGCGACAAAGAAGCCGACCGCCAATGTATCGGCGTGGCGGTGAGTGATGCACCCGAAGGCAAGTTCCGCGACAGTAATGAGCAGGCGTTGATTTGTCAGGTCGCCGAGGGTGGTTCGATTGATGCCAGCCCCTTCCGTGATGCCGATGGGACGCTTTATCTTTATTGGAAGAATGACGGCAATTGTTGTTCGCAAGCCACTTATATCTATGTGCAGGAATTGGCTCCCGATGGCTTAAGTTTGGTGGGCGACCCCACCCGATTGATACGCAATGACGAACCCTGGGAGGGGCGGGTGGTGGAAGCCCCGACCATGTGGTTCCAGGATGGGAACTATTACCTTTTCTATTCGGGCAACGATTATGCGGGTTTTGACTACGCTGTGGGGTATGCCACCTGTGAAAGCCCGGTAGGACCCTGTACGGACGCGCCCGAAAACCCGATTCTGGCAAGCATTCGTGATAGTCAACCGATGGTAGTCGGTCCGGGGCATCAGACGATTATTCGCGATGCCGAGGGTGACACATGGTTGGTGTATCACGTATGGGAAGTCAATTCGGCGGGGATTCGCACCGACCGCCGCTTTATGGCAATGGACCCGCTCGTATGGGAAGCGGGCGTACCCCGTATTGTAGGACCCACCACTGCCCCCCAACCGTTGCCGTAATCATCTATAGCGGACTGATTTTCACATCGTAGGTGGTAGGGTGCCACCGGCAATTCATAACCATAATGAGCTTCTCTTTCCTCTCGCGCACCTATCATAATCCGGTGGTTGCCCGCGATTTCCCCGACCCTTTTATCTTAAAATTTGGCAACCACTATTGGGCATACGGTACGGGCTTTGCTCCGGATGGGCGTTGTTTCGCCATTCTTACTTCTACGGATTTAGTAGGGTGGGAACCATGCGCGGGGGCAATGGAGCCACTGTCAGAAGGATACCCTTGTTACTGGGCACCGGAGGTCAGCTATTACAACGGGGTCTTTTATTTGTATTACAGCGTCGGGAATGAAGCCACAATGCAGATTCGGGTAGCAACTGCTCGTACCCCCGACGGTCCGTTTGTAGACAGCGGACATTGCTTAACCCCTGAACCCTTTGCGATTGACCCTCACATTAGCGAAGACCATGCGGGCAACCGTTACCTTTTTTATGCGACTGATTTTC
>CBKYSX010000333.1:0-5218 GCA_966690745.1 uncultured Ardenticatenales bacterium | reverse complement strand
GTTATAGTGCAAGGCAAAGATGCTGCCAAAACGATCCACCTGCACACTGTGGTCAATCACCAAATCTACGGGAACCAACGGGTTGATGCGTTCGGGGTCGCCGCCGAGTTGTACCATCGCATCGCGCAGGGCGGCAAGGTCTACCACACAGGGAACCCCCGTAAAATCTTGCAGAATCACGCGGGCAGGCTTAAACGGGATTTCTTTGTCCCCTGCCGCGCCATCCCATTTGGCAATGTATTCCACATCTGCACGGGTGACGGTGAAATCATCTACTTGCCGCAATGCCTGTTCCAGCATGACGCGGATGGAAAAGGGCAGTTTGCTAATATCAGCAATGTCATTCAACGCACTCAAGCGATAAATCACCCGTTCCCCGCCGGAGGTTTGGATGGTACCGCGTGCGCCAAAGGTATCGAATTTTTTAAGCATAGGGTGTACCGCCTTTGGTGTTTTGGGTGCGACCCCTCATGCGAGATGTCGCGATTTACTTTTTACGTGGGTTAAACTGTGAGAGAGGTATAGGTAAAGGATAATCCAAGGCGGTACTTTTTACAAGGCAATAATGGCTATGGTTAGTATAGAAAATTTCTATAATGGATTAATGTTGTATCGGTGTTCAATCGCTATGACGGCGTTCACGGCACTAAAGTGACTTCGCTCCGCGCATATGCGTTGCACACTATAGACCCGTTCTCTGCAAACGCTTCGTGCAGAAATCTACACCTATGCAAACAACGGGTATATAGCCCCGCCTCTTTAGAGCGGGGACGAGGTGTGTTGCCGGGTTTTCGATAAATAAGGGCAGTAACCTGGTTTCGCTTCAGTAGTTAGTACAACCACTGAATGACTTGCGGAGTGATGTAGACTTCAATCATTGCCGAAACAATGAGCATTGGTGTAACCACAAAGAGCATGATTTTGGTGAAGTCTACCAACCCGGACAACAACCCTTCCCCAACGGTTAATCGGTCCGGCGGCGCAATCAACCGCGCCCCGATACGAACGGCAAAGGCGGCGGCAAGCAAGGTTGCAGGTAATTCGATGAAGCCGTGCGGCAAAATGAATGCGGCAAGGAAGGTCAGAGGGTCTTGCCCCGTCAAGGCGAGTTGCGCCGTCAGGAACCCCACAATTGCCATGGGGAGACCGACCAGTAACAGAGAAATCGAGCCAAAGGAGAGTATCGCAAAGAGTACCGCCAGGAAGGTGGCGCGGAGGTTATGACCGAAAATAGCACCCACACTAAATTTCGGGAGGAGACTCCACCCCGGCGTGGTATCCGCCAACGAGGTTCGGGTGGCGACTGTGGGGTCAATCTGTACCAATTCGGCAGGGAGCGGGTACTGATAGGCAAAGAGCCAGCCAAAGATGAACCCCCCTACCAGTACCAGCGTTGCCAACCCCATTGGAAGGGCGGCAGAGCGCATATAGAGCGGCAAGTCGTAACGATAGAAGCGGGATAGCGTCAGGCGCGGCAAATCACTATCGCCGCGGGCGGCTTCGCGTACCCGATCCGGCGATGCGTTCCAGAAGCGAACCACATGGCGCAGGATGGTACGAATATTCAAGGTATCCATCTCACGACTCAAAATGGTTTCGCGGTTGAAGGTACGCGACCCTGCCCGAATAAAAATCAACACCACCACCGCCAACCCTGCCGCAATATACCAGAGTGCGTCATAAGTTGCCCAGAACATACAGACCGCTTCGAGTTGAAGCAGAAGCGCGGCGGGCACAATAATAAAGGAAGCCAGAAGGTTCGCGGCGCGAACACTGGTGGTATGACTACTGACTATCACCGCCCCCGCCACCATCGCTACCGCCTCCAAAAAGGTCAGTAACAGAATCTGGATGACGAGAGAAACAGGCAACTCTGTATACTCCCCCTGTGTGACAAAAAGCAGATAGACCGCAATCCCAATAAAAGAGGAAGAGACGGGAATCACCAGAGAGGAAATCAGTTTGCCAATATAAAGTTCAAAATCACTGGCAGGGCTGGCGAGGAGTGCCTCTAAACTATGCCTTTCCTTTTCCCCGACAAAGGACTCAAGCGCGATGACCAGCGAAAAGGTGATGGGGAAGAAGCCGACAATGAGCATCCCGAAGGGAATCAACCGCTCCCCGATGAGGACCGCATTGTACTCTTCCAAGAAATTGAACATCACCCGCGCCGTGAAGTTCATAATAAATGGAAAGAGGGTGGTCAGAATGAGCGTGGGGGTGACAATCCGCCAGTCGCGCAGGTTGTCACGCACTTCACGGCGGATGATGGTGAGAACCGTGTTTAATTCAAACGCAGGGACACGTAATACCGGACGGGTTTGGGGGGCGGATACCGTTGCCATAGTTCCTCAGAGAGATAGAGAGCGGAGAAAGAGAGTGGAGAGAGATAGCCGTTATTCTCTTGTCTCCGCTCCCGTTTCTGTTGGTTGTTCTACAATTTTCAGGTAAAGGGATTCCAGCGAACGGGGCACTTCATGGTAGGAAAGCACGGCATGACCATGAGCATCAAGGGTACGAAGCACCTGGCGGTGGGTATCGGCGTGGTCAGGGACGACAAAGCGAATCCAATCCTGCCCGTTTTCCGTGACATTGACGAGGGAATGAAGCGCGGATAATGCCCCGTTGAGCGGTTCGGCGGTGCGAATTTCCATAAGAGGTGCGCCCATATAATCCCGCATCAGCGATTCCCCGGTGCCTACCGCCCGAATTTTGCCCCGTGCAATAATGGCGATACGGTCTGCCAACAATTCGGCTTCGCTCAGGTTATGGGTACACAAAATAATGGTGCGTCCTTCGCCGCGCAGGGTGTGAATCGTATCCCGTACCTGCTTCGCGGATTGTGGGTCAAGCGCAGAGGTGGGTTCATCCAGAAAGAGAATAGAGGGGTCGTGCAGAAGCGCACGAACCAATGCCATTTTCTGGCGCATCCCTTTGGAATATTGCCCCATCCGTTGGTCGCGTACCCGCCACAAATCAAAATGGGTCAGTAGTCGTTCGCTTCTTTCTGCAATGGTTCTGGAATCAATCCCCTGCATTCTGCCAAAAAAATCCAGATATTCGGTTGCCACCATCCGGTCATACAAGCCCGGAAATTCGGTGAGCAGACCTACCAGACGGCGCACCATGCGCGGTTCTTTTGTAACATCATATCCGGCAATACGGGCAATCCCACCGGTTGGCTCTAAGATGCCCGCCAGACAACGAATCGTGGTTGTTTTGCCTGCGCCGTTATGCCCCAACAATGCCAATACTTCCCCTTCCGCCACATGTAAAGAGAGGTGATCTACGGCGGTAAAGTGGTCAAAACGTTTGGTCAGTTCAATTGCCTCTATCATGGTTTGAGATTTCCTGCGAGTTGGTGCTATACTTCCCCGCCGCTTACAGCACCTGCTTTCCACTCAGAATGATAATTACAGATGGTGTGTACGATCCCATCTATAAAGTTCCTGAGTAATTATGACCTATTTGTAGCGGTTATTTCAACAAGAAGATATGTCTATGCTTATGACGATATTTCGCACCGGTATCATCCTCCTGGTGGCATTATGGGTAATCGGGTGTAGTGCCCCTGCTGATAACAGCGTGGCAGAACCCACCCTCCCCGATACAGTGGTTTCCGAACCAACTGCCGCCACCAATTCAACTGAATCTGAAGAAGCCCCTGTCGCGGCGGCGGAGGTACCAACCTTAACGCCCCTTCCGACAGAAACGGAAATTCCGCCAACGGAAACCCCCATTCCAACGGATACGCCGGAACCGACAGAAACCCCCATTCCGACTGCCACGGCGACCAACACTCCGGCTCCCACCAACACACCTTTGCCCACGCCGACACGCACCACCACGCCTAACGCGGCAGGTGAAATTGTGCATACTGTTCAACCGGGGGAAGATATTCGCTCCATTGCGGCGCAATATGGCGTATTGTGGAGTCAATTGACCGCGTATAATGGGATTACGGCGGCACAAGTCCAACCAGGAATGCAAATTCGCATTCCGGTGGGCATGATGAGCCAAACCTACACCGCCGCCGGAGGGGCACCATTGCCGACGCAACCCGCCGCCGGTGCGGGAGGCGACCGGGTCGTGTTGGGTCCGGTCACGTTCGATTGGCAAAAACTGAACAATTGTGGACCGACCACGACATCGGTCATGTTGAGTTACTTCGGCATTTCGCGGGGTCAGCTCACCATTGCGGGGGCAATGAAGCCCAACGCCAATGATAAAAATGTTAGCCCGGCTGAAGTCGCCGCGTATGTGCGTGGACAAGGCTTGGGCGCGTTTGTCGGTATTAACGGCAACATCGGCTTGCTGGAACAGCTGGTTACGGCGGGCTTCCCGGTGATGGTCGAACAATGGATGTCTTATGATGGCGGGGTCGGGCATTATCGGGCTGTGCGCGGTTTTGACCGCAATCAGCAATTGATTCTGCAAGAGGATACCTTCCTCGGTCCCGGCATCTGGCGCAGTTATGGCGAGTTTAACGCCGACTGGGCGGCATTTGGCAATACCTACCTTGTCTTCTACCCACCCGAACGGGAAGGGGAAGTATCCGCCATCATTGGTAACGATTGGGCAAGAGGTTCACGCTGGCAACGCGCCTTTGATACCTTTAATGCAGGGGGCGGAGCGTACAGCCAATATTGGGCAGGGGAAGCGTTGCACCAGCTGGGCAATGATGCGGCGGCAGTGGATTACTACCGCGCCGCAATTGCAAGCGGGTTGCCGAGTCGTTTCTTCTGGTACAACTTTGGCTATATGGAAGCGATGAATAACCTCGGTCAATACCAACAGGTATTGGACTTTACCGCACCCATTTTGCAAGCGATGGGGTTAAGTGAGGATATTCGTTACCAACGGGCGGTTGCCTATAACGCTTTGGGGCAACCCGACGAGGCGCGGCGCGAATTGAATCTGGCGTTGAGCGATAATCCGAACTACGCTCCGGCACAGCAGATGTTGAACACATTGCCTGCGTCGGCTCCAACACCGGTTCCGGCGGAACCCACGCCCGATCCGAATGTACCTACACCGGACCCGAACGTGCCGACCCCGGATCCCAACGTACCTACGCCCGACCCGAACATGCCAACGCCGGATCCCAACGTACCTACGCCCGACCCGAACGTACCAACACCTGATCCGAACGTACCGACACCCGATCCAAACGTTACGCCAACGGGCTAAGTCATAAAAAATAAAGACCGCATGGATT
>CBKYSX010000332.1:0-5220 GCA_966690745.1 uncultured Ardenticatenales bacterium | reverse complement strand
TTTAATGCCCGCGAATTGCTGGAACATGTCTTGGGGCGGTTGGGCGATGAACCCGCCGCACAGCGGGTGCCTTCCATTGCACCGCCACGCATGGCGGGCACAGAGATTAACAGTACATTGCAATGGCAAAGCCACGAACAGCGCACCACCAAGCCTCGCATTCTCATCATTGATGATAATATGTTGGATGCGCGGTTGTTGCGCCGTTTATTCGAAGCACGGCAACGTTTCGAGGTGGTTGAAACCTATTCTGCCCAGCACGCCCTCGCCAGTATTCAGGATAAAATCCCCGACCTGATTATTCTTGACCTGCTTCTCCCCGATACCAAAGGAGAAGCCCTGCTCAATATGCTCCGTACCCAAGCCGAAACCCGCAACATCCCCGTGATTGTGGTCTCCGCCAAAATGCTGGACAACACTTTACGGGCACAACTCAATGCGCAGGCGGATTCGATTTGGGAAAAAGGGGTTATGGATAGAAACAGCCTTCTGGCGCATATTGAAACCATGTTGACTGAGTAAATACATCATTGATAGCCACGCCCCCCCTTCCATCCCAATGAGGCACTGATGAATCCGAAGACTGTGTTGTATGTGGAAGACAATTTCCACAATCGTCGCCTTGTACGAAAAATTTTAGAATCCAAAGGGTATACCCTTGTCGAAGCCGAAGATGGCATTGTCGGGTTAGAAATGATTCGCCGGTTGCGTCCCCCGCTCGTTCTAATGGATATCGGGTTGCCGGGGATGGATGGCATTACTGTGACCAACATGGTGAAAGGCGAAGATGATTTACGCCATATCCCCATCATTGCGATTACTGCTTCCGCTATGTCGGGCGACCGCGAACGTTTTCTTGCCGCCGGGTGTGATGATTACCTCTCCAAACCCATTCAGCCGATTGAGCTGTTGAACATGATAGACGGCTATTTCGCCAATCTCGTTTCTGCCACCGAATAGCGACTCCATGAGGACACGCTGGTATACTGAGGACGACGACCCTGCCCTCATGCAACTAGAACGCCAATGTCCGCGTGGGGCACCCGCGCCGTTTGTGCATTATCGAAAGCGGTTTATTGACCGTGCGGCAATTTTTAAAGAGTATGGTTTATTGTTGGTGGAAGATCAGGGGGAAATCATTGCCTGCGCGGCGGCGGTGATTAAAGATACACACGTTAAACGCCAACCCGTGCGGTTGGCGTATATTTTTGATGTGCGGGTTGCGCCCAAAATGCGGCGGCAGGGGCTGGCATTCACGCTCTTAACCCATTTAGAGCAGGAACTGTTGGATACCTTTCGGTGTGACGGGGCATACGCCCATATTGTTGCCACTAATTTACCCTCCGTGCGCCTGTTCGATACGTTGGGCTATCAACGCCGCCGCCAGTTGCGGTTGCTTACCTATTCCCCCTTCCCCCTCATTGAACAGCCCCCGCTTCCCCATTTCCGCACAGACACACCTCGCGGTGATGTGTATACCAGCCGTTTCGGTCATTATGATACATGGGTCAATGATACTGCATGTGCGTTGATTCCGTATGGCTTTGAAGAGTGGCTATACGAAGATCACCAGCGTCACGCTTCTTTTTGCCTATATCGCCAGAGTCAATTGTTTCAGCAGATTCCGGCGGATGCCCCCTGGCCGACCCCGGAGGACATGATGCGGCGCGGACAACATTGGCGGTTGTTCCATCCTTACGGGGACAGTGCGACCCTTGAGCATCTGTTCGCTACCCTTCGTGACCGTGCCGTCAGCGAAAACATTAACAAACTTTCGCTGTTAGCGGATGCAGAGGACCCCATTCCCGCCTTTTTTTATGCCGAAGCGCAAACCCAACGGGAATATGTCATTATGACCACCTCTTATTCCCATCGCTGGGATGGAACGTTCGGGCAACGCTTTTATTGTGACCCACGGGAATTGTAATTCTTCTTTTCTGGCTGACGCACCTCTCAACTGTTCTATCAAATTCATAATTGTTTCAAATGCGCCCGGTGGCATAAAGTTCTTGCGGGATGATTCTCCCCCGTTTTTCTTCTCCTATTTAAACCATCCTGTGCTTCCCTCTCCCTTTGCTCCGTGATATGATTGAAGTGCAAACCAATTCAACAAGGTGGAGCATTCTATGGCGAAAAAAACTGTGACCGACGTAGATGTCACCCATAAACGCGCACTGGTGCGTGTAGACTTTAACGTACCCCTTGAAAACGGCGCGGTCAGCGACGACACGCGAATCACCGCCTCTCTCCCGACGATTCAATATCTGCTTGACCATGACGCAAAAGTCATTTTGATGTCCCATTTGGGGCGCCCGAAGCCCGGCAGTGATAATAGTGCTTTTGTGATGAACCCGGTTGCCACCCGCCTGAGCGAGTTGTTGGGGCGACCTGTGAAAAAACTAGACGCATTGGTGGGGGAAGCCGTGGAAGCCGCCGTCAATTCGATGCAACCGAGCGATGTGATTCTGTTGGAAAACAGCCGCTTTGAAGCGGGCGAAACCAAAAACGATGAAGCCCTTTCCCGCCAATTGGCGCGGCTGGCGGATGTCTATGTCAACGATGCCTTTGGCTCGGCACACCGCGCCCATTCTACCACGACAGGGGTTGCCGAAGTGGGCGATTTTCCAAAAGTGTCGGGCTTTTTAATGGGGAAAGAATTAGAAGCCCTCGGCGATGCGCTGGAAAACCCCGAACGCCCCTTTGTGGCAATACAGGGCGGCGCAAAAATTTCCGACAAAATTATGGTGTTGAACCGGTTGTTGGAACTATCGGATCAGGTACTGATTGGCGGCGGTATGGCAAACACGTTCTTCAAAGCACAGGGCTATGATGTCGCTGATTCGCTGATTGAAGCCGAAGCAATTCCCGAAGCCGAAAAATTGCTCGGTAGCGCAGGGGACAAACTGGTACTGCCCACTGATGTTGTCATCGCGGATGCCTTTGATAACAATGCCAACACCCAAACGGTTCCCGTTGGCGATATTCCGGCAGGGTGGCGCATTCTGGACATCGGACCGGACACCATCGCCCACTACCAATCTATTCTCAACGATGCCAAAACGGTCTTATGGAACGGACCGATGGGTGTTTTTGAAATGGAAAGTTTTGCCAAAGGCACCTTTGCGATTGCCGAAACGCTTGCCTCGCTTTCCGCCACCACGATTGTTGGCGGGGGAGATTCCGCCGCCGCCGTTGCCGATGCCGGATTGAGCGACAAAATGACCCACGTTTCCACGGGGGGCGGTGCGAGTATGGAATTTTTGGAAGGCAAAGTTTTGCCGGGCGTAGCGGCACTGGATGATAAATAGTGTAGAGCGAAGAAATAAGAGAAAAGAGTGAAGAAATTCTTCGCTCTGTATTCTTCACTCTTTATTCCTACCTTAAAGGAGAACCCTCCTAATGGCATTCCTCCGAACCAAAATTGTGGCAACGATAGGTCCTGCATCCCGCGACCCCGCCACGTTAGAAAAACTATTTGAGATTGGCGTGGATGTGGTGCGGCTGAATTTTTCCCACGGGACCCATGCCGACCATGCCGAAAATATTGAGCGGATTCGTTCCTGTAGTGCCAAAGTCGGTACCCCTGTCGCCATTCTAGGCGACTTACAAGGACCGAAATTGCGGGTCGGGATTATGGGCGGCGAAGGGGTGGAATTAACCCCCGGACAAAAAGTGACCCTTACTACCGACAAAAGTGTTATCGGGGAAGGCAACCTGATTCCGGTGCAATTCAAAGAGTTGCCCGATGCACTGGACCCGGGCGATAGGATTTTGCTGGATGATGGGTTACTGGAATTGTTGGTCTTATCTACCACGGAAACCACGCTTGAATGTGAAGTGGTGATCGGTGGCGTACTGAAAAGCAACAAGGGAATGAACCTGCCCCGCGCCGCGCTCAAAGTTTCCGCCATCACTGATAAAGACAAAGCCGACCTCCAATTCGCCCTTGAAAATCAAATAGATTGGATCGCCCTCTCGTTTGTGCGCGAATACACCGAAGTACTCGCGCTTAAGCAGATGATTCGTCAGATGAGTGCATTCAGCCGCCCGGTTCCGGTAATTTCCAAAATTGAAAAGCCCGAAGCCGTGCGGAACATTGATGCCATTATCTCGGTATCGGATGCCATCATGGTAGCGCGGGGAGATTTGGCAATTGAAACAACGACCGAGGATGTGCCGATTACGCAAAAAATGATTATTCGGAAATGTAACGTTGCTGGGGTCCCTGTCATTACCGCCACCCAGATGTTGGATTCGATGATTCGCAACCCACGCCCCACCCGCGCCGAATCTACCGACGTGGCAAATGCGATTCTGGACGGAACGGATGCGATTATGCTGAGCGGTGAAACGGCATCGGGGATGTACCCGATTCTTACCGTTGAAACCATGCACAAAATCGCGCAACGGGCGGAAGCACAAATGTTGACCCAGGGGTTGCGCCAATATGAGTTGGAATCTCTGACGGGCATTGCGGCGGCAGTGGCACACGCCACCGTGGAAACTGCCCACGAAATCGGGGCAAGTGCGATTGTCACCCCGACGATGAGCGGCTCAACGGCACGCCTGATTTCCAAATATCGCCCATCGCAACCGATTGTCGCCACCACCCCCAGCCCGTTGGTGCAACGTCAGCTCATGCTTTACTGGGGCGTGGTTCCATTGTTGTGCCGCAGAACTGAAAGCACCGACGAAATGATTAACGCCTCGGTACGTGCCGCGCTGGACCATGATGTGATTAAAGAGGGGCAAAGCGTAGTAATTACAGGCGGTACGGCGGGCAGTCCTTCCGGCAGTACCGACCTGATGAAGGTTCAAGTTATCAAACGGGTGATTGGCAAAGGGGTGGGCATTGGCAATCAAACCATTGCCGGAAAAGTGCGTATCATCCACAGCCCGGTAGACCCCACGTTGGACATCCAATCGGACGAAATCATTGTAACAGAAAAAACTGACCGTTCCTTTGTTTCCATCGCTCAACGTGCCGCCGGGTTGGTAACATCAACAGGTGGGATGAACAGCCATGCGGCAATTCTAGCGGTGGAATTGGGGATTCCTACGATTGTTGGCGTGGAAGTCGCGCTTGAAACGCTGAAAGATGGCATGGTGATCACGCTGGATACCCGTTTAGGGAATGTCTTTGAAGGACGGTATTTACAGGCATGATACAACGGCGCGAGTATCGGGTATTGAGTATTGAGAAAACGACAACCTCACCCC
>CBKYSX010000331.1:0-5222 GCA_966690745.1 uncultured Ardenticatenales bacterium | reverse complement strand
TTTCTCACGTCCTTTACCACTATTCAACAAGATAAAGATATAACACAGTCCCTTCTCCCACTTCCAAGAGCGTTTGGATTGTATCCAACGCTCTTTTTATTTTTCACCCTTATTCCGATAGACACGTATAGACATGAGAAAAATTTATTTTTTGCCTTCCGTGTGAAAAATTGTTACAATTTCCCTAACTAACGCTCGTTAGCACAGGATTGAGGGATATGGATCGAAAAGAACAAATTTTGGAAACCGCCGAACGGCTCTTTTCGGAACGTGGCTATCACGCCACTTCGATGCGGGATATTGCCGCCGTGCTGGACTTAAAAGGGGGGTCGCTGTATTCCCATATTAAAGGTAAAGAAGAATTGTTGTGGTGGAGTTTAGAACGTGCCGCCAGCCAGTTTCAAGGGGTGAAAGAACAGTTTGACGGGGGTAACCTGCCCGCCATGGAACGCCTGCGCGGCGCGATTCGGGCGCATATTCGGATTGTTGCCAATAACCTTCCCGCCGCCACCGTCTATTTCCACGAATGGCGATTTCTGCCGGAGGGGACGGAACGGGAATCTTTTTTGGCGCGGCGCAACCTTTACGAAACATGGATGCGCCAGTTGGTGGATGCCGCCCGTAGTGAAGGTCACTTTGCCCCATCCGTTGAATCCAAATGGGCGGCACTGCTGATTCTGTCGGCTTCCAACTGGCTCTATCAATGGTATAACCCGCAAGGGCAATTATCGTCGGACGATATCGCCGACCGTTTTACCGACCTTATTTTTAACGGACTCACACACGGAACCACACCCTTGCCCGTCCCGGCAGGGTCAGTCACCATCGCGGGAGGTTTGCAATGACGCAACAAATTACCAATGACATGCCGGAACATCCTGACTACGACCGCCGTCTGGCTGAATTTGAAGCGCGGATTGCGCGGGGCGAAAAAGTCGAACCCAACGACTGGATGCCCGCCAAATTCCGCCAACAGATGATCCGGCTGATCCAACAACACGCCAATTCTGAATTGATTGGCGCGTTGCCCGAAGGCACCTGGATTCCCTATGCCCCCTCGCTGAAACGCAAAATGGCACTGACCGCCAAAGTGCAGGACGAGGTGGGGCACGCCCAATTGCTCTATCGCGCCGCCGAAACGCTGGGTAAGCCCCGCGAAGAGATGATTGAAGAGCTCATCAACGGCACCTCCAAATGGAGCAATGTGTTTGCCTACCCCGCCGAAACGTGGTCAGATGTGGCAATCATTGCATGGCTGATTGATGCCGCCGCGATTGTCAATCAGACCATCATGGCGAATGGCTCCTACGGTCCCTATGCCCGCGCCCTGAAACGGATTTGTTACGAAGAATCTTTCCATATGAAGCATGGTGAGGACATGATTATCACCCTCATGGAGGGGTCGGAGGAACAACGCCAGCAGGTGCAGGAAGCCCTCAATCGCTGGTATTGGCCCATCATTATGTTCTTTGGTCCCCACGATAAAGCCTCGGTGCATACCGAACAATTGAAGAAGTGGGGTGTGAAACCCAAAACCAATGATGAACAACGGCAAGAGTTTCTGCGGAAATATATGCCCCGTATCTATGAATTAGGCTTAACGGTTCCCGACCCCGATATGCACTATGATGCCGAAATAGAGGAATGGGTGCATGGGGAAGCTCCCTGGCAAGAATTTTACGATGTCATCAACGGGAAGGGACCGATGAGCCAGGAACGGCTTGCCACCCGCCGCCTCGCCTATGATGAAGGCAAATGGGTACGCGAAGCCTTGCACATGATGGAACGGTTGCCGGAACCAGCCTTGAATTAAGAGCGAAGAGTGAAGGGCGAAGATGCTTTGCGCTTCACTCTTAATTCTGTGCCGGAGGCACACATGCAAGAACCCAAATGGTCGTTCAATCCCTACCATCAACGCCTTGATGAGGCGATGACAAGTCATGCCGAGCCGTCGGTGGTGGATACCGAATTTCCGGCGTGGGAAGTCTTCCAACAACAACGGCGCGGCGACCCCTTTGAACATGTGGGGTCTGTTCATGCCAATGATGCGGAAATGGCGTTGATTTCCGCACGGGAACAATTTGCGCGGCGCGGACGCTGTGTGCAATTATGGGTGGTACCTTCCGCCGCCATCACCGCATCCCCCATGAATGACGAAAGCGATTTTTTTGCCCGTACCACTGATAAAGATTACCGCGAAGCCTTTGGCTACAAGTTGGCGGCACGGAAACGGAAAATTGTGGAAGAGCAAAAATAATGGACACCTTACCAACCTTTCTGCTGGCATTGGCAGATGACGAATTGATGATGGGACATCGCGCTTCGGAATGGACGGGTCTGGGTCCCTTATTAGAGGCGGATTTGGCGTTGTCTTCTATCGCGCAAGATGAGATGGGTCATGCCCTTCTGCTGTACACCCTGCTCCACGAAGGATTTGGCTTGCCCGACCCTGACCAATTGGTCTATTACCGTCCGGCAGCGGAATTTCGCAACGCTATCTTCTGCGAATTGCCGCGTGGCGATTGGGGTGAGGCAGTCGTGCGCCACTTTCTTTATGATTTGGCGGAGCAAATTCGCTGGGAAGCGTTGACCCATTCCACCTATGCGCCGCTTGCCGTGATTGCCAAAAAAATCTTGCCCGAAGAACGCTATCATCTGATTCACGGACAAACGTGGATGAAGCGGCTGGCGCAGGGAACGGACGAAAGCCATAAACGGATGCAAGCATGGCTGGATGCTCTTTTGCCCCATGCCGTTGCGCTCTGGGAACCTATTCCGAATGAAGCCGAATTGGTGAAGGAGGGGATCACTGTTGCTTCCGCTGAGTTACGCGAAAAATGGTGGACAGCCGTTACCAACGCTCTCAGTGCAACCTTTGCCCTGCCCACCCTGACTGATATTGAACCAATTACCGGCGGACGCACCGGCGATGTTACCGAATACCGCACCCAATTGGTAGACGCAATGCAACTCCTCCATAAAGAGATGCCGGGAACAAAATGGTGATTCACGACTGGAGGACACAATGTGTGCAACGCACATGCGCGTAGCGATGTTATGTCCCTACAAAATGCAGGACGCAAGACGCAGAAAGCAAAAATGACGAATGAACCACAGAGAACGATTAAATATTTTCAGGTCGTTCTCTGTGACCTCTGTGATCTTTGTGGTTAAACTGACGTTTCCGCTTTCTGAAATCGAAGAGGCTCTATGAATGAACAACAAGCATGGAATATTTTGGATACTGTCACCGACCCCGAAATTCCGGTGGTGAGCATCGTTGAATTGGGGATCATTCAGAAGGTGGAAGTGCGCGATGGGGAAGTGTACGTTGCCATGACCCCCACCTTTGCGGGCTGTCCGGCATTGGATGTAATGAAGCAGGATATTCGCTCGGCATTTGCGGCGCAGGGGCTGGCGGCAGACGATCTTCGTATTGAGATTGTCCTGGACCCGGCATGGACCAGCGAACGGATTAGCGAATCGGGGCGGCAAAAATTGAAAGAAATCGGGTTGGCTCCCCCCGAACGACTTCCTTCCAACGGGGGCATTATCGCCGTAGAGGACATCGTATTGTTGAGTGATGGGATTGTCTGCCCCTTCTGCGATTCGCGGGATACCCAATTAGAAAGCCCCTTTGGTCCAACCATGTGCCGTGCCCTCTACTATTGCCACAACTGCCACCAACCCTTTGAGAAATTCAAAGCGTTGTAAAAGTGAAGGCAGGAACGACAACGGCGTACAGAAACCACAAAGACCACAAAGGGGCACAAAGAACGACAAAAGGTTTCTATAAGATTTTTTCTTATCGTTCTCTGTGCTCTCTGTGGTGAAATCATCATTCCTGCCTTCCTCTTTATCCTTTCTCCCTACGGAGTTTTTATGCGCGAAGCCGATTCCATTATCCGCCGCTGGCTGGATGCGGTGCTGGACGATTATTTAGAAGACCTCGCCACCCTCGTCAATCGGGATTGCGGCACCGCCTATAAACAGGGCGTAGATGAGGTGCAAGCCTGGTTGGAAGCCCGTTTCCGGGAAATGGGGGCGGAGATTGAACGCCGCCCCGATGACACCTATGGCGATTTATTACTGGCACGATGGCACGGACAGGGTAAAGGGCGGATTCTCCTTTCCGGTCACGCCGATACCGTCTACCCCGTTGGCACTGCCGCCGAACGCCCGATGCACTATCACCCGGACGACCCCGACCACCTGCTGGGTCCCGGTGTCACCGATATGAAAAGCGGTATCTTATCGGGGCTATACGCCATCCGCGCCTTGCAAGCATTGAGTTTAGACCGTTGGGAAGAAGTGGCGTTTAGTATCGGGAGCGAAGAAGAAGTGGGCTCGCCCATCAACCGCCACTGGCTTAAAGAACTCGCGCCCCGTTATGATGCCGCGTTGGTGCTGGAAGCCGGACGCGCCAATGGCGATATTGTCACCGGACGCAAAGGGGGTGGGGTCTGGAACATCAGCGTAGAGGGCAAAGCCGCACACGCCGGGGTTGAGCCGGAAAAAGGCGCGAACGCGATTATCCAACTGGCTCACCACGCCATCGCCCTGAACGCTATCAATGGCACGATTCCGGGGGTGACGGTGAATGTCGGGGTGATTCAAGGCGGAACCGTTTTTAACATGGTTCCACCCCATGCCGAAATGGTCGTAGACAGCCGCGCCCTTGACCCCGCCGGATTAGAGGCACTCGATCAAGCCGTGCGCCGCGCCATCCGGGACAGTGAAGGACGGGTGGCGGGGACGACCACCACGATTGAGGGGGGAGCCGATAAAGCCACCATGCCCCGCACCGAAGCCAATCTACGCTTATTTGAACTTGCCAAAGCCAGTGCTGAAGCGCAGGGCTTTACCATCGGCGAACAGGTCAGTGGCGGTACGAGCGATGGTAATTTTATTGCCGCAGGGGGCATTCCTGTGCTGGATGGGTTGGGTCCCGTCGGGGGCTTAGACCACAGCCCTGATGAATATCTGCGGGTCGAAACCGTCATTCCCCGTACCGCAATGCTGGCGGGGTTATTATTGCGCCTCACCGAATAATTTTCGTTTCTATAACAATGGAAATGAACAAATAATATCAATACATGCCGGGTTCCCCGCCCTAAAGGGCTAAGGATTACCCACAACTCAAAGATTCCATTATCGGTAAAAATAAATGTAGGGGCGGGTGGTCGGAATGGCGTATTTACCCTAATAGAGCGCACACCCGC
>CBKYSX010000330.1:0-5229 GCA_966690745.1 uncultured Ardenticatenales bacterium | reverse complement strand
ATCCCCATTGAGATTCGCAGGTAATGGTTGTTCCCGCTGTACTGTCCAGTTCTGCGTGTTATAAACATAATACCTCTTGCGCGTCAGCACCGCGAGTTCCACGATACCATCACCATTGCCATCACCCACGCCCATATCCATTATTTCATTTCCCAATGGTGGTGATTCCCATTGGACTGTATTAGAGGCACCATTGTAAACACGGACCCGACCGCTGCTCCAGCCGAAAATAATCTCGGATACAGGGTCGCTATCAAGATTGTATGTCAACAAGTTGGGGGGACCGGGGTAGGTTGTACTGTAAACCCCCGATTCCCATTGCTGTTGCCACGTAATTCCATCATAGACAATCACACTATTGCTAGTACCCTCCACGTTCGATTCGGCGTAGGCGATTTCGAGCTGTGGATCACCATCTAACTGCGCTGTTGCCACATGGATAGGTCTGGCATCTGTATCCCAACTGCCGATTTTCCGAAATGTTCCACCATCAAACAGATACACTCTGCCCGGGTCAATGCCATTTTCTGCCTGGACACCCCGGCTCGTTACGACGAGCTCTGTGTCACCATCCCTGTCCAGATCGCCACCCGTCACATAATAGGGCGGTACCCTTTCGAGAAACTCGACCCACTCGATGCCACGGGTTGCCAGGTCATCGTGTCCCACCTCAATAACCCTCGTACAACAGCCTGTCCCAAAATGATGATTGAAAGCATAGAGAATGTCCGGATAAGGGTTGTTATTCGTTTTTCCAACCTCAAATCGGTCAATTCGGTAGGATGGTGATACGCCCCTTTGCCACAAAGAGGCACCGGTGTCCCCGCGCTTTGCTTCTACTATTCCCCCGAATTGAGAACCAGATGAACGAAAAATCTCAATTCCGGGTATATCAGCGTCAGCCTCGTAGAGTTCAAGGGCATCAATATAATGTAAGCCCTCGTTCCATTTTATGGTTTCCGTATCCGCATCCAGCACTGCCAAATATCGAGTGTTGGATTGATTTGGATAATGAATGACAACCTCAGCCATGCCGTCGCCATCCACATCACCCGTTTTAACATGACTTGTATCCCATCGCCAGGGGCTGGTGTACTCGATACTTTGAGTCACAGCAGAAACGATCAGACCATTAGGGTAGCTACTTAGCACGATTTCATTCGCCGCATCATCGTCTACATTTGCCACCGTAACTTCATACAAAGAGCTATCAAATGTTCCGGCATTCCATTCAACTTCCAGTGTCAAAAGGTTATAAATAATCATACCCGGCGCACTATGAAATAGCATGATGAGTTCAACGGCGGGATCACTATCAACATTCGCGACGGTCAGTTCATTTGCATAAGGATGGGGCAGGGAAATGGTGCGAGTCAGTTGATAGCCAGTGCCAATATACGAGTAAACGGATACGATAGAGGGTGGCGTATCTATTGACCGGTCGAGTACATATAGCTCCGGTACACCGTCCCCGTTCGTGTCATTAGTATCGACCGACTGGCAATCGACCGAATCTGATTGCCAGAAAAGTTGAAATGGATTGGTTGGATGGTTTTCAATGACACGGTAAGCAAAAATTCCCTCGCCAATAGAGCAATATACAAGTTCATCCCCGGGTTCACCATCTAGATTTGTGAGTATTAGTTCAGAAGTGAGCGAATTGGGACCAAAACCTCCAAGTGGCGTATCCGTCCAAAGCGGCTCCATAAACGGTTCACCTTGTGACGGGGCGGCATTCGTACTATTCGTCTTTGGAAAACCCAGCGCGACCAGGAATCCAACTGCCAAGAGTAACCCAACCATAAAGTTTCTAAGTTGCCGTCCCATATAACGCTCCTATCAGAAATAAGGATTTTTTGAGCCTATCTTTGTGGCGGATTGAACCCGGTGTGTTCAATTAAGTCTATCATATCACATGAAATACTAATTGTCTACTCATTTTTTGCTTTGTTGCCAATTCTCCAGAGATTGCCATTCCGAAGAGTGCGTGTACCATTCTGCAAACGACTTCATCAATATCCATAAGGCAAGGTTGTTCTCATGATTATCATA
This sequence comes from uncultured Ardenticatenales bacterium, assembly GCA_966690745.1. Taxonomy (GTDB): domain Bacteria; phylum Chloroflexota; class Anaerolineae; order Ardenticatenales; family Ardenticatenaceae; genus CBKYSX01. Next base: position 3,177 of record CBKYSX010000330.1, on the reverse strand, counting down.
AAAAGCCCCCATGAAATTGCGCTTATGCGCGAGGCGGGGCGCGTGGTGGCGCTTGCCCATCAAGAATTAGAACGGCACTTGCGCCCCGGTATCACGACCAAACAAATCAATGACCTGATGGATACCTTTATCCGCGATCATGGTGGCATTCCCAGTTTTCTGGGGTATCAGAAGTACCCCGCCAGCGTCTGTGTGTCGGTGAATGAAGAGGTGGTGCATGGTATCCCCGGCAGGAGGGTGCTACGGGACGGGGATATTGTGTCGGTGGACATCGGGGTTTATCTGAATGGCTTTCACGGCGATTCGGCGTGGAGTTATGCGATAGGGGAGCCATCGCCCCTGGTACAACAGCTCTTTGATGTGACCAAGAGCGCGTTATATGCGGGGATTGAACAAGCGGTGGTGGGGCGGCGGCTTCATAGCATTGGCTATGTCATTCAGAATATTGTGGAAGGGGCGGGCTTTCATATCCCACGCGGCATTGTGGGGCATGGCATCGGGCGGGATATGCACGAAGAGCCGGATGTGCCGAATTATTGGGTGCAAGGCAAATGGGGACCCCGCCTCCGCGCCGGAACCACGCTGGCAATCGAGCCGATGGTGCAGGTTGGCACATGGGAAACTGCCACCCTTAAGGACAAATGGACGGTGATTACCGCCGACCATTCGCTGGCGGCGCATTTTGAACATACCATTGCGGTTACGGAGAATGGACCGGAAATACTGACAGCCCTCTAATACGACATTTGTATGGACAACAGAGGATGATGCAGGAACGCCCCCTCTTGGGAGGGGGGAAGGGGGGTGGGTTGTTGTTCCCTCCTGCTTCATATCCGTACACGATATTGCATAGAGCATAGTGCATAACGGCACGGATGCACCGACAGGGTAATTATATCAACGATGTAGAATCACCTCCCAATAAACTATTTACGGTAAGTTTCGAGTTTACATAAAAAAGGCAAGCCATTTATCGGCTTGCCTTTTTTTGTCTAAGCGTTTCCATGGGCGGGAGTAGGGAAAGGTCGTCAGGAGAAAATTGATCTTTCCTATTGATTTTGCCTCTAAACGAGTGGTGTGGTCGTAAAAAGACGGGCGATTCCAAGATTCATGCGTCTGACAGATGAGAAAGAAACCGAGTTTTCAACGGCAGAAACTCGGTTTCCTACACTCTCTTATTCTTGTAAGAACCACCAACCCCCGCTTACCACCAGTGCATCTTCCGCAACGGCGGTGACGGTGTCGGGAATCCGCAGGGTTTCACCCGCGAAGCGGCGCACATAATACATGATAAAGGTGGAGAGAAGGGCAGTGATCGCGCCGATGAGTCCGCCGACAATCGGTGAGTCTTCATTGGCAAGGTACAATGCCGCCCCCAAGCCTGCGCCCATCCCGACCCGCCCCATCAAAGGCAGAGGGTCGGTGCGGGCAGGGACTACAGGGGTTTTATCCATGCCTATTTCGCCCACTGCCGCCGCTTTCAACGCCGTATTGACCTGCGGCGTGGTCAGCAGGGCAAACGGGAAGGGGAGGGTGGGCGGATGGGGCAATTGTTGCCAGTAGGTGCTTAAAATCAACGGCGCGGACATGCTCCGCATTCCGGCAATTGCTCCCAGCAGGGCGGCTTGGGTCAAAATCGAAGTGGGTTTTGTTATCGTTTTATCCATTGTGTTTCATCGCTTCCTGCCACGATTCTTCGCTTAATTCAATATCCCAATGTTTCGCGGCTTTTTCGATATTCGCCCACGCCTGTTTGCGCTCGGCATCGCTCACGTTTTCCACCTGATTAAAGCGGGCAACGGCATTGCGAACGTGGTCGGCATCGTTTAAGGGCATTTTGCGCTGTTTCGGAAAAGCGAAAATCGAATCCGGTAATCCTTCCCGATCTTGTGCGCTTAAGGGTCCGTTATGCTCTGTGGCGGAAGGTGCTTTCCATGTTGTGGTTGTCATCATGATCTCCTTTTTATGGGTGTTGTCAGTGATGTGACCATGTGTTGTATAAAAGGATAGCACACCTTGAAAAATGGAGGGGTATAGTTTTAGGGGAAATAAACAAAAAAGCCCCGTGATTAATCACGGGGCTTTTGGGATCTGTGTAATGCTTAGATTTTTACGACTTCGACGGCGCGGGGTCCCTTGTCGCTTTTTTCGACGCTGAATTCCACGCGGTCCCCTTCAAAGAGGTTACGGAACCCTTCGGCAATGATTGCCGAGTGGTGGACGAACACGTCCTTTTGACCATCTTCGGGGGAAATGAAGCCGAAGCCTTTGTCGCCATTAAAAAACTTTACGGTACCTTGAATACGGTTGCTCATGAATGTCTCCTTCGTGAGTCTTGAGTGTTTGAGTTATGTCATCTTCGTTCGATGTAGTTCACTTCCAGCGTACGAAGAACCCAACACGGCAAGGCATTTCGATAAGACACGCAAGCAAGTACAGTACGTTTTCCGATTGACGAGAGTAACTATACACCCCTCTTCATTTTATGTCAAATTTTCTCAAGACGATGCGTTAAAAATCATGGGGGAGAAGGGCGTATTGGGAATTGAGTATCGAGAAAACAATGTGTATGACCGGGACGGTCAATTAGCGGCGGCTTCATACGTTCCACTTCTTTCCACAGGGGCGGGCATCGTCTTCGTATCCTCTTGATTCGTATTTCCTTGAATCAAATCCCGGCGATGTTGCAGATAAAGTGCTATTGGACGATCCCCCGGAATGAAGCGTTGCCCCACCTCCAACCCCGATTTCTTCGGCACCTGTGTCACCACAATCCGTTCATCCTCCCCGGCAACATAGCTGTTATAGAGATTGCCAGCCCATGCGACAAGGCGGCTTAACACGGGAACGGTGACAAATCCCTGATATTGGCGCATATACAAAATGGTGTTTTCGTCATCAACCGGAACTAAAAACTGGACTACCCTTAATTTTTCTTCCAAATGTAATTGCCAGATATTGGGAAAATTGAACCAGAGGTCGGCGGGGCGGTTGGGTGGTGGGACTTGCGTGGGGCGCAGGGCGGGAATCCCTTCATCCGGCTGGTTGCTAATCCATACCCGTAATTCGTTCCCTTCCAGCGTGGTATAGGGTCCATTCACCAATGTACCCGAGCCGCGCCCTATCGTTTTTTCATGGACAAAGGGCAAATGGGAAACATCCAACAGGCTTTCAATG
>CBKYSX010000329.1:0-5249 GCA_966690745.1 uncultured Ardenticatenales bacterium | reverse complement strand
AGGAATCGTAAGGTTAGTTCATAGATTTGGAGGGCATCGCTGTCACCCTCCAGTAAATAATGGCTTGCCCCGTCAAAAAAATGCAACTCATAGGGAACCCCCACCGCCTCTAACTGTTCCGCCAACAGGGTGCTTTGCGGATAGGGCACGATTTCATCGGCGCGGCTATGTACCACCAGCAGAGGCGGCATTCCTGCGTGAACATGATAGGCGGCGGAATACTGCCAGTAGCGCAGGGGTTCTCTATCGGGGAAGCCGAGGGCGCGAAACGCCTGGTCTAAGCCATACGGGGGAATAAAGCCCTCCGTTTCAAAACGGCGGCGCATATCAAACAAATCGGTGGGTGCGCCCAGCAAAATCCCCGCCCGAAAGTCCTGCTCATCCTGCAACAAACGTTGCGCGTGAAACGCGCTGTAACTGCCCCCCAAAATCACCATACGGGTCGGGTCGCTGTTCGGAATCGCACCTTCCCGAAGGTAAGGCAACAATTCTTTAAGCAGGGTGACATCTTCTTCAAGGTCAAGCCGATGTTGGGTTCCAAACGCAATCACAGCATATCCCGCTTCCACAAGTGGCAGACTGACACAATCCCACCCCTCAGCCGGTCCAGGGTAGAGCGTAAGCAAAACGGGCAGGGTGGTGCTTTCTGTTGCCGTAATGGGGGTGTAGAGATAGAAGGGATAGTCAGGGTCCTGGTCGGCGCGAATCGTAAAGGTGTGGCGGTGGGCAGTGGCGGCAATCGGTGTATCGCAGGTGAGTTGGGTAGGAGTGGAGAAGGATAATCCTGCGTCACCACCCAACAGAGGCAGGGCTGTACCCGCCATCTCGCCCCTTTGCTCACCAGTGGGCATGGCTTCAAGAATGGTCGAGAGCATAATAGGGTCGTTGGCATGGATGTTAAGCGTATCCATCACCATCGGCTGATAGCCGTATGCCCCCGCCACGACTGCATAATAGCCGCCGGGAATGTCCGCAAGGGCATAATTCCCATCCGCATTGGTGCGGGTGTGGAATGCGGTTCCATCCCAGCGTGTGGCAAGCACAACCCCGTTGGCGATAGGCTTCTCTGCTTCATCAAAAAGAAAGCCCGCAAGGGTTCCCGCACCATTGTTTTCGGGATACCCGACCACCCGCCACCATTGATGTAACAAATGGTATTGAAGCGTGTTGCGTACCGGGAAGATGCGAACGTCGTTGCTGTACAAGAGCCATCCCCCGACCACCAGTAATGAAATTAAAGTGACACCACGAAATCGGCGCATAGTCGAACCAAAAGAGAAATAAGAAGGTATTGGTTAGGATGTAGTTATGATGTGCGTAGTTCGTATTGCGTATTTCGTAAACAGGATTGCCCGTTGCTTTGCCTTTGACATGACGCAATACGGAATACGCACTATGCAATTCCTACGCTATCCATCAGTGACGACCCATACAGTATGGGATTGTCGCCAGCCATACCCTGTGATAGTATAGCCAACCACCCTCAAAGGTATAAGGGTTGCATGGTACGGGGTGGATTATGCGTGGATTCGTGGTCAATAGCGTTCACGTGTAAAGCTTCTGCCTCCAAAATGTAGTCGGTTTCAAAAGAACCAAATCTTTTACAAAACGTCATGCATCACGGAATACGTACCACGCAACTTATAGCAGGAATCTCACCTTCATGAACCCCAAATTACAATCTGCCCCCGATATTTTGGAAGTGAAAGGGTTAAAAACCCATTTCTACACCGAAGATGGTGTGGTGCAAGCCGTAAACGGTGTGGATTTTAAGATTCGGCGCGGCGAAGTGTTGGGATTAGTCGGCGAATCCGGCAGTGGCAAGAGTGTCTCTTCCCTTTCCGTGCTACGGTTGGTTAGCAAACCGGGCAAAATCGAAGGGGGACAGATTTACTTTAAAGGTCAAGACCTGCTTAAACTCAATGAGCAGAATATGATGGATTTGCGGGGCAATCAAATCTCCATGATTTTCCAACAGCCCACCAGCTGTCTGAATCCTGTTTTTCGCATCGGGGAACAGGTGGCGGAAGTTTTGGAAATCCACCAGAATATGTCCAGAAAAGAAGCGTGGGACAAAGGGGTGGAGATGCTTCGCAAAGTCGGAATCCCCAACCCGCAACGGCGGGCGGAAGCTTACCCTCACGAAATTTCAGGGGGACAGGCGCAACGGGTGATGATTGCAATGGCACTCGCCTGTGCGCCCGACCTGCTGATTGCCGACGAACCCACCACTGCCCTGGATGTCACCATTCAGGCGCAGATTTTGGATTTGATGCGGAATCTGCGGGATGAGCTGGGCACGGCGATTCTACTGATTACCCACGATTTGGGCGTGGTGGCGGAAATGTGTGACAGTGTGGCAGTGATGTATGCGGGGCGCATCGTTGAATACACCGATGTCTACACCATCTTTGAAGAGCCATTACACCCCTATACCGAAGGACTGTTGGCTTCCATTCCAATTTTGGGGGAAGTGAAAGAAGAACTTGCCGTGATTCCGGGCAGTGTGCCAAACTTGATTGGCTTGCCCCAGAACATGTGCCATTTCGCACCCCGTTGTCCCTATCAACCGGGACATTCCATCTGTGTCGAAGAAGCCCCGCCTCTCTATCAATACAAAGAAGGGCATCTGGTGCGCTGTTGGAAATTTGTACCCCAAACGCGGGACCAGTGGGAAGTACAGCCGGTATTGCCGATGCGATAACAAAAAGCAGAACGGCAATCCACCCCATAGCCCCCTCCTAAACGGGGGAATTTGCTTTCCGCTTTCGGCTTTTTGAAAACTCTAGAAAAAGGTCTTGTTAGATGACAGAACAACCCCTTCCGTCCAAACCCCTGCTCGATGTGCAAAACGTCTTTACCTATTACCCCATCCGCGCCGGGATTCTTCAGCGTGTAGTGGCGGAGGTGAAGGCAGTGGATGATGTCAGTTTTACCGTCAATCGTGGCGAAACGGTCGGGTTGGTGGGGGAATCGGGCTGTGGCAAAACCACCATCGGGCGCACCATTCTTCGTTTACAAAAGGCGACCAAAGGCAAAGTGTATTTTGATGGCGAAGATGTTTTTGAAGCCGATGTGGGGCGGATGAAACAACTGCGGAAAGATATGCAGATTGTCTTTCAAGACCCCTACTCTTCCCTTGACCCCCGTCTGCCTGTGGGCGAAAGCATTGGCGAGGGGTTGGTGATTCACGGTGTTGGCAACCGGCGCGAACGGGAAGAAAAAGTTATGGCGATGATTGAGAAGGTAGGGTTAAATCCCTATCACGCCAAACGCTACCCGCATGAATTTAGCGGTGGGCAACGCCAACGGATCGGAATTGCGCGGGCATTAATTTTAGACCCAAGATTTATCGTGGCGGATGAACCTGTCTCGGCGTTGGATGTTTCGATCCAAAGTCAGGTACTCAACCTGATGAAGGATTTGCAAAAAGAGTTTGGCTTAACCTATCTGTTCATTGCTCACAATCTGAGCGTGGTTGAACATATCAGTGACCGGGTGGGCGTGATGTATCTGGGCAAATTGGTTGAACTTGCGGGACGGGACGAATTTTTTGCCAACCCGCGCCACCCCTATAGCAAAGCGTTGATGTCCGCCATTCCCATCCCCAACCCCCGCCTGAAACGGGAACGGGTAATTCTGACCGGGGATGTTCCCAGCCCCATCAACCCGCCCACAGGATGCCGCTTCCATACCCGTTGCCCCGTTGTTGTAGACCAATGCAAGGTCGAAGAACCCGCCTTCCGCGAGGTCGTGCCGGGTCATTTCGTGGCGTGCCACCTCGCGTAGTACACTTAGGGGCATGACACGAAACCGAACACAATGGAAAGCGGAAAGCAGAACGTGGGACGCAGGACGTAGAACGCAGACGATAGGAACCCACCCCCTAACCCCCTCCCAAGAGGGGGAACCCTGTTTACCCTTTCTTCTTCCCCCATTTACTTTTCTCTTTTCCTTTTTACTTCTGCTTTCCGCCTGCGGCGGGGGAACCCCCGAACCTCCCTCGCCGGTGGCACCAACGTTTACTCCTGTTTCTACAGAAATGGCACGCCCCCCTGCGGAAGCGGTGGAAACACAACCTACGCCGATAGCAACAACCGTTGCGCCCGCCCCGACCCCGAACGCACTAATCTTTGGGGGCACGACCCCTCCTGATAGCATCAACTGGTATAGCACCCTCCGCCCCGACCCATTGGGTTATATGCTGGGCGCGTGGCTTCACGCCTCTTTGCTCAACCCCGCCAATCCGAGCCAACAACTTGCCTCCGAATGGGAGGTGAATGGCAACCAAATCACCTTCCAATTACAGGAAGATGTTGCATGGAGCGACAGCACCCCGATTCGTGGGGCGGATATTGTGGATGTTCTGCAACAAGCGGTAGAGGCAGGGGAATTGGCGGGAGTGGGGCGTATCACCGCCAACGGGCAAACCATTACTGTGACAGCACAGAGCGAAGTCTGTCCGGTTCTCATGCGTATCGGTGCCTTTCCGATTGTGGATATACGCGACTTCCCCCCGGTGCGAACCAGTGGTGCGGGGGAGATTGTGGCACTTGACGAAAGTGAATGGGAATACCGCAGCACCGATGGCACTGTCCGCTATATCTACCGTTACTTTGAGGACGAAAACGACCTGCGGGCGGCATGGGCGGCAGGGGAATTATCAGGTGTTTTCAATGCAAGCCGTCTAATATCGGGGCCCTTATCCAATGGTCAACGTGCGGCTTCTTCTGCCTCCAATATGATGGGGACGCTGTTGTTCAATCTGGGGGATGGCACTATTCAACCCATCGCAATACGGGAGGCATTGGCACTCGCCATAGATCGTAACATCCTCTATCAATCTGCCTATGGCTTGACCCCACCCGATTTACCCGCCGCGCTTTTGCCCCCCGACCATTGGGCAAGTCCCGACCGTGAGTTGTCCCATAATAGCGAGCTTGCCAATGATTTGTTGGAGGGGGCAGGATGGATTGACCGTAATAACGATGGTATCCGCGAAAACGAAGCGGGCGACCCCCTAACCATTACCCTGATGGCTCCGCTCAGCCGGGATGAGCAATGGGAAGCGGTAGCCCATGGCATTGTATCGCAATGGCAAGCCATCGGAGTTTCGGCGCGGGTGCAATTTGTCGAATCCTACCCTTTACAGGAGCGTTTACATGATGGACGGTGGCAGGTGGCGTTGGTTGCCTATCAGTTAGACCCCGACCCCGACCAACGCGCCCTCTGGACTCCGCCCTTCCCTA
>CBKYSX010000328.1:0-5255 GCA_966690745.1 uncultured Ardenticatenales bacterium | reverse complement strand
TGGAATCAATATTTTGCTGTTATTACTGGTAACCATCCCCCACCTGCCCACCGCAACGCTTGTCCGTCAAACTTCCAATTTTCGAGAAGATTTTCGCTTTGGACTGATGTACGTGCGCCATCGTCCTGCGCTTATCTATCTACTCACCCTTTTCACCATCACTATGTTTCTGCTACCGGGAGTGGCATATTCCCTTGTAACACCTCTGGTATTAACCTTTGCTACAGAGCAGTCGTTAGGGATGATTCTTTCAGGTTTTGGGGTTGGTTCCTTACTGGGTGGGATATTGATCACCTTATGGGGGAATCGGTGGCGGCGGATGGCGGGTATCCTTGCAGGAATGACCGTTGTCGGGCTGGCGGCAATACTGATTAGCCTACGAGAGAGCGTGTTGTTGATTGGAGTTGGGTTTGTCCTGACGGGCATAAGCTTTGTCTTTATCCTCGGACTTAGCCGCGTTATCTGGCAAACCAAAGTGCCGCCTGACATCATGGGGCGTGTTTTCGCATTGCAATTGGCTCTCGGCGTTGGTGCCCAGGCTCTCGGAATCATGGTTTCAGGTCCGCTTGCTACAGTTATATTTGAGCCACTTCTGATGGAGCAAGGCGCGCTTGCGGGCAGTGTGGGACTTTGGTTGGGAACGGGGACAGGGCGCGGCATTGCCTTTATGTTTCTGTTTGTAGGGTTGCTGGAACTTTCCCTTGTTTTTTTCTCAGTAATCAACCCCTCGATACGTTTACTGGAAGATCAACTGCCTGATTACGAAGTGCCTGCCCCTGAACCGATAGCAGTCCATCCCAAACCTGTTGTGTGAGCCAAAAACGTTGGGGGGTGGTTGGACAACATTACCTCATTCAATTACCCCCAACTTCGGAGTAATTCTCGATGACTATTCCTTCTACGGATCGCAAAAATCAAATACTCTCTGCCGCCGCCACGATATTCGCTGAAAAAGGCTTTCATTCCACAACGACAAAAGATATTGCGAAACAAGCCGGAATCGCAGAAGGTACGATTTACAACTATTTCGATAGCAAAACTGCTTTGTTGTTGGGGATTTTTGACCGTATGCGAACTTCAGTGATTGAAGAAAACGCACTTCCTGTTGCCAATGACCTTGATGTCCGCACATTTGTACGGACATTCCTGCAACAGCCTTTCCTAGCACTGAAAGCGGATAACTTTGCCCTGTTTCGGATCGTGGTTTCGGAAATGATGGTCAATGACGATCTACGCGAACGCTATTACCAACAGGTTTTAGAACCAACCCTGACCTTTGCCGAAGCGTATCTGGAAACGCAAAAGGATAAAAGCGGCATTCGCCCGATGAATACCCGGCTTACCATTCGTGCGATTTCGGGAATGGTGCTGGGGGTGATGATCGAATACATATTGGGGGATCCTCCCCTTACCGAAGCGTGGGAAACGTTGCCCGATTTTCTTACCGATTTACTCTTGCATGGGCTAACGGATGATGCTGCTTCGCCCGAAACATCGTGACCATGACCCCTAAAAGGAGCAACTTCCAAATGACTAACATTTCCATTGTCGCCTCCGGGACGCGGGGCGATGTGCAACCTTATGTCGCCCTGGGAAAGGGTTTAAAAGAGGCGGGATATAACGTGCGGCTTCTAAGCAGTGAGAATTTCGAGACGCTGGTGCGTGAAGCCGGAGTCGAGTTTTATTCCACGGGAGAAAGCATTGAGGCGATCATCCAGAGTGATGAATGGCATAAGACGCTGGAGAGTAGTAACTTTCTTAAAATTCTGGCGCAAATGCAACGTGAATTAAAGCGGTATGCAAGGACGCTCGCACAACGGATTCCGGCACTACTAGAGGGAAGCGATATGATTGTTGCCGGAGCGGGGGGTTTAGGAGGGGTGTTTGCGGTGGCTGATATGCTCAAGATTCCAATGATGCAAGCGTATGTCTTTCCGTTTGCCCCGACACGGGAATTTCCCAGCCCGCTTGTACCGAATCTTCCGTTTGGTCGGCTGTTGAATCCGATATCCTTTCACCTGACGCGGCAAATGCTGTGGCAAAGTTCCAAAGTGGGAGATAGTGCCACCCGCGAAGTCTTGAGGCTGAAAAAGGGGTCGTTCTGGGGACCTTTTAGAATGCTTGCTGAACGGAAAGTACCTGCTCTGTATGGATATAGTCGGCACGTTCTGCCCGTCCCGCAGGATTGGGATAATACCCAGAATGTCACCGGGTACTGGTTTCTGGATGAACCAGACGGGTGGAATCCGCCGCCTGATTTGGTGGAATTTCTGAAGGCGGGTCCACCCCCGGTTTATATCGGCTTTGGTAGTATGGGAAGCCGCAACCCGCAAGAAGCAGGGCAATTGGCTGTGGAGGCATTGGAGCGCTCCGGTCAACGGGGCATTTTGGCTTCGGGCTGGGGTGGTATAAGCCTTTCCAACCTTCCTCAAAATGTTCATCTTATTTCCTCAATCCCCCACACTTGGCTCTTTGAAAGGATGAGTGCGGTGGTGCATCATGGCGGAGCCGGAACCACCGCCGCCGGGCTACGAGCGGGCGTTCCCTCTATCATTATCCCGTTTATGGGAGATCAGCCTTTCTGGGGCAAACGGGTTGCCGATTTGGGGGTGGGACCCATGCCAATTCCGCGTAAAAAATTAACCAGCCAGCGATTGGCAGAGGCGATTAGGGAAGCCGTTTCCAACCATGTAATGCGTGAACGGGCTTCTGTATTAGGATGGGGTGGGCAATGCGGTTGCCTTGATTGAGCATTATTTTCAGAATTAGCCCCAATTGACCCGTTACGATCCGCCAACGGTGCGGCAAACCAACCCCGCATGGGGGCTGGTACCACTACCCGAAATTTTTCCATTCCGGGTGCGCCTCCAATTCCGATTGGGTCAGGCGAATCGGTTTATTTTCTTGCAAGAGCCAGTTGTGGATGCCATATCCCACCGCCGGGTTTATACTTTGCCCATGCCGCATATTTGGCGGAGAGCGAAAAGTATTTCCGCACAGAACTCCAATCGGTCTGCACGATAATAGCAATCGCCGCCTGATGAACCCCAATCAGGGTAGGCACCACCTCCGCCACCTGATGCAACACACCGTTGGCGGCAGTGGCAAATTCCTCATCTATCGCATCGGGGTTGGTGATAAAAGGGTTGAGAGTCTCCCCTGTGATAAGGTTGCGATAATAGTTGTGAGAGCTAGGTGGGGTTTGGTTGTTCATGGTTGTTCGTATCGTCCTGTATCCAACATATGGTTGCAAGAATCCCAGCCAACCTTCAATCACTTGAATACTTCCCCAAATGGGAAGGTTCTATGTGTGGTTACCCTACTGTTCATTGCAGTTTCCCTAGCACTTTCCACCATCCACCGCTATAATGCAAGTATTAGCAAACGCACACGGTCAGTGGGTATACCCATTGACCGTGTTATGTTAAAGGCAACAACGAGGTTGCCCTGCAAGGAGCAAGAAGAGATGTTTGAGGCAAAAGAACCCACATGGATGCCGGACGCGCCCCCGATGCCTTACGGCATCCATGATTCGATTTTGGACACCGTAGGGAACACACCCCTGGTCCGTTTACGTAAAGTGACACGCGGCTATAAGCCCAAGATTCTGGCAAAGGTAGAGTTTTTTAATCCGGGCGGCTCAGTAAAAGACCGTATCGGGATTACGATTGTCGAAGAGTATGAACGGCAGGGGTTGCTGAAACCGGGTGGCACGATTGTTGAATCCACCAGTGGCAACACGGGGGTGGGGTTGGCAATCGCGGCGGCGGTGAAAGGCTATAAAGCCGTCTTTGTCATGCCCGATAAGATGTCGGATGAAAAAATCCGTCTGCTACGGGCATTCGGGGCGCGGGTGGTGATTACCCCCACCGCCGTCGCACCCGAAGACCCCCGTTCCTATTACAATGTTGCTAAACAGATTGTCGAAGAAACGCCCAATGCGGTATTGGCGAACCAATACCACAACATGACCAACCCGGAAACCCATTATTTCACGACGGGACCGGAAATCTGGCATGGTACGGAAGGGCGGATTACCCATTTTGTGGCGGGCATGGGAACAGGGGGAACGATTTCGGGGGTCGGTAAATACTTAAAAGAGCAAAACCCGAACGTCAAGGTTATCGGGGTGGATACCTACGGCTCGATTCTTCAAGAGTATTTCCAAACCGGGAAGATGGGCGAGGCGTACACCTATAAAGTAGAGGGCGTGGGCGAGGATTTTATTCCGAGTACCACTGATTTTGATTACATTGACGAGATTGTGAAGGTCAATGATAAAGACAGCTTCCTCTTTACGCGCCGATTGGTACGCGAAGAAGGGATTTTCTGCGGTGGCTCCTGTGGCTTTGCGCTGGCGGGGGCATTACAAGTCGCTAAGGAACTCCCCGAAGATGCGGTGGTGGTAGTGCTGTTGCCCGATAGCGGCTCCCGCTACCTTTCAAAAATATTTAACGATGACTGGATGCGCGAAAACCGCTTCCTGGATTACGGCTTACTGGGCGAAGGGCGGGTCGGGGATATGTTGGATACCCACGCTGAACGGGAAATGATTGTGGCGTACCCTACCGATGCCAAGTTAGATGTCATTCAACGTATGAAATCCCACAATATTTCGCAGTTGCCGGTGGTCGGGGAGAATGGCAAATATCTAGGCGTGGTAACGGAACGGGATTTGCTCAATCATCTCTTAAGTGCCGACCATCAACATGGACGCTCCGAAACGATTGAGGATGTCATTAACCACGATGTTCCGTTAATGGGTCGTAATAGTGCGCTGGATGCGCTGGCGGCGGCTCTGGGCTTAAACAACGTGGTTGTTGTGGTTAATTCCAACGATGAAGTCGAAGGTATCATCACCAAGATTGACCTGATTGATTATCTGTCGGGGCGATTGAAATAAATCAATTGCATACTTCATAGTGCATATTGCATAGAACGGCAACTCGTCACTCATTTCGGGAGGTAGTCGCCGTTTATGCAATATGCACTAAAACTTTACCGCACCTTCTTCGCAAACCGCCCCTAACTTGGTGCATGGAAGCCGCGCCCGATGACCTGATCGGCGTGGTGGATGATGACAAAGGCTTTGTTGTCCACATCGCGTACCACGTTTTTCAGGTGCATGACCTGTTCGGGGTGAATGGCGACAAACAAGATACTTTTATCATCGCCCGTATACATCCCCTTCCCATCCACCGCCGTAACCCCGACTCCCAATTTGTGCATCAGTTGTTCGGCAATGACTTCTGCCG
>CBKYSX010000327.1:0-5256 GCA_966690745.1 uncultured Ardenticatenales bacterium | reverse complement strand
GGGCAAAGCACGATTGACGGCATTATTCGTGGTACGAACGTGTTGTTGGCAGGTAAGAACTTTGTCGTCGGCGGCTACGGCTGGTGTTCCCGCGGGATTGCCAGCCGCGCCCAGGGGATGGGTGCGAACGTCATCGTCACCGAAATTGACCCCATTCGTGCGTTGGAAGCGGTGATGGATGGGTTCCGCGTGATGCCGATGGCGGAAGCCGCCAAAATCGGGCACGTCTTCTGTTCGGCAACGGGCGATATTCACGTTTTCGACAGCCACCACTTTGATGTGATGCGCGATGGCGCCATCCTCAGCAACAGCGGTCACTTTGATGTCGAAATCAACATGAAGAACCTGGAAGAACGCGCCACCAAGAAGACCCGTGTGCGCGAATTCCTGGACGAGTACACGCTTGCCGATGGTCGCCGCCTCTATGTGGTGGGCGAAGGACGGTTGGTGAACCTTGCCGCCGCCGAAGGACACCCCAGCGCCGTGATGGACATGAGCTTCGCCAATCAGGCACTTGCCGCTGAATACATGTTAAAGAACGCCAAGTATTTGGAAAACAAAGTCCACACCATGCCGGAAGAACTGGACCGCGAAATTGCCCGGTTGAAACTGATTGCGATGGGTGTAGAGATTGACACCCTGACCGCCGAACAAGCGGAATACCTCAACGCGTGGGAACACGGCACGATTTAGTGATAAGTGGTCAGTGATGAGTGAAAAGTGAACGACAGTAAAAAAAGCAACGACAGTGAACGACAGAAACGGAAAGTCGTATTGTCGTCACTGTCGTTCACTGTTGTTACTTTCGTTCACTCATCACTAACCACTGCCTTTAAGGAGACGCAGTACCATGTCCACAACCTTTATGACCAGCCCCCAACTATATTTCACCTCGGAATCGGTGACGGAGGGGCACCCCGATAAGATGTGCGATCAGATTTCCGATGCGGTGCTGGATGCCTGTTTGGAGCAGGACCCGATGAGTCGGGTTGCCTGTGAAACGGCGGTAAAAACCGGCTTCGTGATGTGCCTAGGCGAAATCACCACCAATGCTTTTGTGGATTTTGATAAACTGGTTCGCAAAGTGGTGAATGAAATCGGCTTTGACGCTTCCGACAAAGGGTTCGATGGCAATACCTGTGGCGTACAACTCGCCATCGCCGCTCAATCGGGCGACATCGCGCAGGGGGTCAATTCGGGCTTGGAATACCGCAACGGGTCCGATATTGACCACGAAGCCGAATTGGAAAAAGTGGGTGCGGGCGACCAGGGGATGATGTTCGGGTATGCCTGTAACGAAACCGATGAATTGATGCCTCTGCCGATTTCGCTGGCGCACCAATTGTCGCGCCGCCTGACCGAAGTTCGCAAGAACGGCACCCTGCCCTGGCTCCGCCCGGACGGGAAAACGCAGGTCACGGTGGAATATGCCTACGGGTCGCCGAAGCGCATTGAAACGGTGTTGATTTCGACCCAACACGCGCCCGAAATTTCGCAAGGCGAGATTCGCAACGCGCTGATTGAGCATGTCATCAACCCCGTTCTGCCTGCCCATCTGGTGGATGGCGATTTGAAAATTTATACCAACCCGACCGGGCGTTTCGTTGTCGGTGGTCCGATGGGCGACAGCGGTTTGACCGGGCGCAAAATCATCGTGGACACCTACGGCGGGATGGGGCGGCACGGTGGCGGCGCGTTCAGCGGGAAAGATGCCACCAAGGTAGACCGTTCGGCGGCATACGCGGCACGCTGGGTCGCCAAGAACGTCGTGGCGGCTGGTTTGGCGGATCGCTGTGAGATTCAGGTCGCCTATGCCATCGGTGTGGCGCGTCCGTTGTCGGTGAACGTGGAAACGTTTGGCACGGGCAAAGTGGATGACGCGGTGATTGTGGCGGCGATTGAAAAGGTCTTCGACCTGCGCCCCGGCGCGATTATCCGCGACCTCGGCTTGCGCCGCCCCATCTTCCGCCAGACGGCGGCGTATGGACATTTCGGGCGCACCGACATTGATTTGCCGTGGGAACACACCGACCGCGTGGATGCCCTGCGCGACGCGGCTGGCGTGGCGGCGGCGGTTGCCTAAGCACGTAATGCATAGTGCATAGTGCATAAACGGCAACGGATCATAAAGAAGCCTCGCGGAAACGCGGGGCTTTTTTGTTTATCGTTCGGGGATACGGTCGTATTCTTCGGGTTCGACATCCGGCACTTGTGACAATGCCGATTCGTAACGTTCACGGCTTGCCCGTGCCGCCCGCTCTTGCAAATAGGCTTCAGTATTCCACGCTGATAGTTTTTCTGCTACCGCAAGCGCAATAAACTGATTAATAGAAATGCCTTCACGTTGGGCAACTTCTTTTACGCCTTTGTGCAACGATTCCGGCAATCGGATACTCAAGGTACTCATGGGGCAACTCCTATCGTCGTGAAAAATTCTTGGGGGGTTAGAGCCGTGATACCAAATCGTTCAATTCCCTTAAAGTAACGTTTGTTAAACGTAACAATGAACGGTGATTGTGCTTTAACCGCTACTTCTAACACCATATCATCTTTAGGTTCACGTAAAAAGGGTCGCCATAAAAAGAAAATTTCGTGATGGGTTGCGACTAAACAATGATAGTCAATACGTGGTTTTGATTGAAACCTACTTTATGTTAAAAAACTCCGCGACATGGCGGGGATTTTTGGTTTGGGAAAAACAGGCTCCCACCTTCACATGCCACTTACTCGTTGTTGTTCGTGGGGCGCGACAGCGGCGATGGTCGTTCCTTGGGGTTGCGCTTCTACCCACGCCTCATATTCCTCCGTCAGCCATTCCCATACCGGCATGACCCGCTGTTCATCCAGCAGGGCGGCTTGCAGAAGGAGGTCGTCGGCGCGGTGCCACACGGCGCGGGGGACTGGGAGTAGTGTTAGTCAAGGATCAAGTAAAACAGGTGTGATCTATATCCTTGCAAACCGTTTTTGTGCCTCGTTTCCCCCAAATCCGTGCTATGATATAGCCCTTACCGAAAAACATGCTTGTTGATCTCCGCGCCTCTCTTTGGAGTAGAATAGGCGGCAACAAGGCAAAAACAAACAGTAGTATGGAAAACGACTATATCCGAATACGGGCACGGGAATTTATTGAAACCCTCCAGGAAACCTTACCCACGCTCTTTTTTCACGCATACGTCCCGCAGGATGCCGACCATTACATTACCGATTTGTATCTGTTGGGGTTTGTTGCCAACGACCTTCCCTTTGGTGGCTATTGTATTTCCGCCGAGCAGGTCTATGAAGATTTTGCCCACCACATGCTGAATGTTGCCCAGTTTTTCCGCAAAGCATGGCAACAGGAAGAATCGCGTTACTTTCCCCCGGAATTAGAACAGTGGTATGAAGCGCACCGCACCGGCAACGAATTGTGGTGGCAGGTGGCGTAAACGGGCAATACGGGTGGGTGGTATCAACCCGGATGGTTCTCAAATAGCCCTACCAGTTGAAATAATTCCACATCCACCAATCCCTTATCGGTCAATTTGAGGGTGGGAATGACAGGCAGAGCCAGAAACGCCAATTGCATGAAGGGGTCGCTCAATTCGCCCCCCAATGCGTGATAAGCGTTATGCAAAACTTCCACTGCTTCGCGCACCTCCGGCACGGGGCGGTCACTCATCAAGCCCGCAATCGGCAAGGGCAGTTGTGCCAATACCTGACCCCCTTGCACCACGACCAACCCGCCCTGCATCTGCACAATGGTTTCCAACGCCAACCGCATATCAGCGTCATTGGCTCCGGCGATGACGATGTTATGGGAATCATGCGCCACGCTACTGGCAATCGCACCATCTTTCAGCCCCATACCACGCACAAAGCCCAACCCTGCGCCGCTTCCTTTGCCGTGCCGCTCTACCACCGCCATCTTTAACAAATCGCGGGTCGGGTCGGCAATCGCCTCGCCATTCACAATCAATGCCGATTCGTGGGCGCGTTGAGTCACAATCTGCCCCGGCACAATTTCAATCACCTTTACCGTCTCCCCTGAGGCGGGAATCCCGAACCCCTTGAACGCCGACCAATCAATGGTTACGCTGGGGGGGAGGCGGGACGGATGGGTTGGCATTTCGACGACCACTGCGCCTTGCTCCGCCACCAGCCGCCCGCCGACATAGACTTTTTCAATCTGTACCGCTTCCAAATCATTCAATACCAGAAGGTCCGCCCGCCAGCCGGGGGCAATCGCGCCATGCCCTTGTTGATCCAACCGGAACCATTCGGCGGTATTGATACTCGCCATCTGATAGGCAAGCACCGGCTCTAATCCCAATTCAATCGCCTTTCGCACGGCATGGTCAATATGCCCTTCGGTCAATAAATCGGCGGGATGACGGTCATCGGTGACAAAACAACAGCGGCGGGAATTTTTAGGCGTAACGAGGGGAAGCAATGCCTCTAAATTTTTGGCGGAACTGGATTCCCGAATCATCACCATCATCCCTTTCCGCAATTTCTCCTGCGCTTCCGCCAGCGTGGTGGCTTCGTGGTCGCTCCCGACCCCAGCCGCCAGATAGGCGTTTAAGTCTTTTCCGCTTAAACGGGGGGCGTGTCCATCCACCACCACCTTTGCCCGGTGCGCCGCTTCTATTTTTTCCAGCACCCCTGCCTCTCCGTTCACCACCCCCGGATAATTCATCACCTCCGCCAGCCCGGTCACCCCTTCTTCATCAAACAGGGGCGCAAGGTCGGCGGCGGTCAGGGTGGCTCCGGCAGTTTCCATGTGGGTGGCGGGCACGCAAGAAGAAGCCATGATAAAGGCTTGCAACGGAACCCCTTTGCGGCTCTCCAGAATATATCGAATCCCATCCAACCCGTGTACATTGGCAATTTCGTGCGGGTCAAAAATCGCCGCCACCGTGCCACGCGGCAGAACCGCACGGGCAAATTCGGGAACGGTGACCAATGTGCTTTCAACGTGCATATGCCCGTCAATAAAGCCGGGCGCAATCCATTTGCCGCGACAGTCCACCTCTTCTATCCCCGTATACCCGTCCCCCACGCCCACGATTTTACCGCCATGCACCGCAACATCGGCTTGATACAATTCACCACTTAACACATTTACCACCGTGCCGCCCCGCAACACCAACTCGACGGGGTGCAATCCGCGTGCCGCTTGAATCGTTTCGTGAAGGGTCATGGGTTCTCCTTAGCTACAGTTTGGGTGCGGATTGAAGCACGGGAAAGGAAACGGCAACCCACTCACCTTCCCCCCTC
>CBKYSX010000326.1:0-5258 GCA_966690745.1 uncultured Ardenticatenales bacterium | reverse complement strand
ACTTCCACCATTGTTGCCGCCGGTCGAACATCGCGGAACACTTCCCCATGTGCCCGCCCAATTGCCTCCCAATTGGCAATATCCGTCACAAAGATACGGGTTCGTACTACATCGGCTAAAGACGCACCAACGGCTTCCAGTGCGCGGTGAATAATCAATAATATCTTTTGGGTTTGTTCGTAGGCATCGCCTGTCACATTCCCGTTGCTGTCTGCGGCGGTGGTTCCCGCCACAAATACCTGATTTCCCACCCGCACTGCCCGCGAATAGCCAACGATGGCTTCCCACTTGCCGCCGCTTGAATGGAGTTGTCGTTCAGTTGCCATAAATTCCGTTTTAGTAAACTCTTTGTGCTGTACTGCTGTAGGGGCGTATCCTTGTGGTCGCCCTAAGACTAACCTACGAAGTGAAAACGATGGGTGGAACCTTTTCCCCGCTCTAAAGAGGCGGGGCTAGAGACCTGTCATGTGCACAAATACTTTGCATTCAATGGGTCTCTAGCACGGTTACTTTAGTGCCGTGATGTGGATTCCATCTTCAATCGCCTTTGTTCTTATACCGCTATCCCCTTCTCCCGCAACAACCTTGTATACAAAGCGTCAATCTCTGCGACCATCGTCGTCACGCTAAATTCAGGGGCGCGGCGGCGACCTTCCGTGCCGAGGCGAGCGCGAAGTTCCCCATCATTCAACAACGCCAGCACCCGCTCCGCCATTTCTGTCGTGTTGCCCCGCTCTACAAGATAGCCATTCTCCCCTTCTGTCACTGCCTCAGCCGAGCCATCGGCACGGGTACAGACAATCGGCAATCCGGTTGCCATCGCCTGTGGCAGTACTCTAGGCAACCCTTCCCATAAACTGGTCAGCACAAAGACATCAAAGGTCGCCATCAATTCCGGCACGTCGCGTCGTAGCCCGGTTAAAATTGTACGTTCTGCGATGCCCTGTGCCTGCAACGCCGCCTCAACCTCCGCTCGCAAAGGACCATCTCCCACCACAACGAAATGAACATCAGGGTAGGCGCGGGACACCTCCCCAAAGGTAGCGACCAAATCCAACGGGGCTTTTTGCGCCGACAAGCGTGTGACACTCCCGACCACAAGAGCATCAGGGGGAATTCCCAATTGCCGCCGCATCTCCTCGCGGGATACCTGTGGCTTCCCGAAGCGGTCCATCTCGATACCGCTCCGAATCAATGTATACTGCCCGCGGCGGCTAATGCCTTCCGCAAGCCCCTTATCAATATCTTTGGGCGATACCACAATCATCGCATCCCCTACACGATCCCCGATTCTTTCCAGCAGAACATACAATGCCTTTTTGCGTGGCGACATCCGGTCGTGGAAGCTCCACCCATGCACCGTATGGACAATCACCGGCACCCCTACCCATTTTGCCGCCAATCGCCCCAACACCCCGGCTTTAGAACTATGCGTATGGACAATTTCGTAAGCAGGCTTACCATCCGCCCCGCGCATCATGGCGCGAAGATTCAGAAGTGCCTTCCCGTCATTCGCAGGGCTGATTTGGCGCACCATTTCTGGCATAATCGTCAATTTTACCTGCCGCGCCCGCACCTCCTCAATCAGCGACCCTTCCGGTCCCGTCTGCGGACCGCTGACTACCTCCACCTGATACCGTCCCCGATAAGGATCAGCATGGTTCATCAGTTGGGCAGTCAACATCGTATTTTCTTGCGCCCCGCCGATAATCAGGCGGGTGATAGGGTGGAGTACGCGAATCATGAAAACATTACTTTTTCTTAAGCTGTAAAATCGCTACGCCATTAGGAGGTAAATCGGGCGAATCTATAGTCGAAAGGGTGGAGGCAGTGGATGGCATCCATGCTCCGTTTACCCGTTGGTAATAAACCTCGCGCACACGCTCAAAAGCCCCGAAAACATGATCCAATCGCTCTGCATCATAAATTCTATGCTTGGTTGTCACCCCGGCTTTGCCATATGGGAGCGAAACCAGAAGTGTTCCATCGGGGGATAACCACTCTTGAATTTTGGTGATTGCCTGTACATCGGCATCGGGAATTTCCAAATCGCCGTACCCTCCTAATCCAAAATGTTCAATCACGGAAACCAGGCAGACGACATCATAGGAGCGTGGGGGAGTCCATGTAAACAAATCCGAACGAAAAAAGGTGAAGTTCGGGTGGGTAAACGGGTACAGCCGTGTGTCCACACCATGTACCGTATAGCCCATACTGGCAAGCTGGATGGGTAAGCGCGAAGATACACACCCTATGTCTAACACCGTGCCGCTTTCCGGCATCCATCGTAGAATCTGTGGGTATTCGACGATACGCTCGTTTACCTGTACTTGCCCCCCGAATAGTTTCGTTCGTGCTTTCATTCCCCATGCTAAGGCACGGGTCGCCGCCCCGTAGGGCAGACGCAAAGCAGGATTCATTTTGGGGAAATAGGTCTCGAAGGCATCATTGAGCTCTTCGTTTAGTTGGTTGAATGCCATAATCCTATCGCTTCAGTTAAGCTTTTGAGAGTAAAAATAATTCCCGCAGGAAATTATCTTTACTCTCGTCTCTTGCTTGAAGTGCGTAACTTCTATAATCATCAGCCGGATGAAGGGTCTTTGGGGTTTTAGAATGCCTCACGCATAATCACCCACGACTTGCGGCGGATCGGGTTCCGCCTTCACCGACAAAATAACGCTTATGCTCCAATCTCTCAGCCATGAAGCACTTAAATTTTACGTTCGGCGGTTTCCTCTTACCAAAGGCAAAGTACGACTTCTTAGTCGTGTTTGGAAATGGTTTACTCCACCACCCTATGTGCGTGAGGCAGAGGTTACGGGTACCTCTGTTCGTATGACCTGCGACCTGACAAAATTCGTCCAACGACATATTTACTTTTTTGGTCATTTTGAGCAAGCCGATTGTGCCAACTGGATGAAAGCGGCACGTTATGCTAACACAATTTTTGATGTTGGGGCGAATGTTGGATTGTACTCGCTATTAGCGGCAACCGTGAACCCGCAATCTACGATTTATGCCTTTGAACCTACCGATTCCATTCAGGCGGAATTCAATGCCAATTTAAGGCTAAACGGGATTCAAAATGTTCAGGTGGAACCCTTTGCCGTAGGAGCAACCAGTGCCCATGGGTTCTTACATCGTTCGGTGGGTCCTACCGGGGATAATGAGGGTACGAACTATGTAACGCCCGACAAACTACGCGATAGCGATACCGAAATCCATATGGTTAGTTTGGACGATTTCTGCCGGGAACGGGCAATCGAACGTATTGATTTATTGAAAATGGATATCGAAGGCGGGGAATACGATGCTCTGATGGGGGCGCAGTCCTTACTGGAGCGACAAGCCATAGGCTGTCTGTTTATAGAACTTTTGGAGCGGGTTGCCGTACCGCAAGGCGGACATAGTACCGTTGAAGTCAAAAAGATTCTGCATAAACATGGCTATCAAATTTTTACAGTCGAGAGGGGCAAAGCCATTCCTGTACCTGTTGAAAAAGTGCATACCGGGAATGGAGATAATGTGATTGCAGTTGCAGACACAAAACTCTTGGAACCATTATTGCAGGCGTAATACCGCTAATTACCCGGCGCGACGTTTCAAGATTAATCGAGATAACTCCCGCATCTCACGATATTCTAAAAGCAACAAAAGTCCAATATAGACACTGCTAAACAACCCTAATTTAATGCCGCCTATCCACCACCATGCCCCCCCACCGGACAATTGGACTCCGGCAAAGGCGATAGCCAACCCTAAAATTAACCCCAGGAACGGAACCCCGAAAAGTTGCCGTAGGGAATAAGTGACAACAGTTCGTGCCTGCCACAACAAAATGGCAATCCCGACCAACAACATAGCATCCACGGCAACTGCTACCCCTTCAATATTCCACCGTGGACCCAAAGTGATTAACCCTATTACGAGAACGACAAATTGAACGGCGCGGGCGCGAATAATTCTTTCCGGTTGCCCAACTGCTACAAAAAGGTTGGCAATGGTAGAGCGTAGCGGATCTAATAATGCAAATATCAACATCAATTGAAATGTTAATACCATAGGTGAAAACTTCTCGCCCAACAGTAATGGAATCATTTCAGGAGCGACCAATGCCAATGCCCCTGCGAGGAAAAAACCACTCCGTATAATTAATCCGTTGGTGCGACGGAACGCTTCAGAGAGTTTGGCGGGGTTTCCCTTAAGCGCACTATACGTACCATCTGCAACCGCACTGAGAGGAACTGCCAGTATTTGGCGGGGATAAATTGCAAATTGATAGGCGCGGGCATACAACCCCAGGGCGATTTCGCCAAGATTATAATTCGTCCAAATATCATCTATTTCATCCATAGTACGAAGCATAAAGGTTGCAACAAAAGAGCGTCCCCCAAAACTGAGATAATATTGTATGGTGCTGGGAATCCATGCCAGACGTGGCACCCATACCGGTTTCCAAAGATAGAGCACTGCCACTGTTGCCACACTATTGACAATATCCGTTACCAACAATGCCCATAACTCTGCACCCTGCACTGCCAGCCAGAGGGAAATCACGGTTCCGATAAGGGTGCTTACCAATTGGCGCAACGCCAGACGGCGATGTACCACACGTCGGGTTAACAATGCCATTGCCGTGTGCATCAACGGATGATTGACTGCATGCGCCAACGTAATCACGAGAAAGGCAAGTTGTTGCTCCCCTTCCGTAAAGAATAATGTCCACCCCACCATACCGATCACCCATACCACCGTCAATATCAGGCGTAGTGCAAACAAAACGGATAGGGCTTGTTGCTCATTCTCGGTGGCAGGATCCCGATGCAGGTATGCTTCATTTAACCCCAATTCGATCATCAGAATGGTGATTCCAACGACAGCGGTGGCAAAGGCATAAATACCAAAGGTGGCTAATTCCAACAACTGCGAGAGGAGTACGAAACGTACGATGCCAATGATGACCTGGAGGGTGCTAATAGCAATGTTCCAACGGGCAGAATTAATAGAGCGGGTGGCAAGAGACATGCGGAGGATAGTACTTGATGTTAAGAAGGGGGAGTAATTTGGTTGTTTTCCGCACCCGTCTCTGTATCTTTCAACGCCGCTTTAATCCGATGCCATGCCGCCTGACTTTGGGCAACATCCGCCGCCGAAACAGGGTGGTCACTATACCGTGCTTCAACGAACGCGGCAGTCAGCTGGTCTATTTCGGTTTTTACCATGGGATACCGGTCACTCAGTTTTTCATCATATTCATA
>CBKYSX010000325.1:0-5264 GCA_966690745.1 uncultured Ardenticatenales bacterium | reverse complement strand
TTGGATGAATTGTACCCGCGCAAACACATGAAAGCGGAGGATTTGCGCGGGCGGGCATGGACGGTCAAGATCGCGGCGGTAAAAGAGGTTAAGGTATTTAATCCCCGGCTGAATCAAGAAGAGGCAAAAATAGCGGTGTGTTTTGAGAACGCACAACGGTATTTGCTCATCAACAAAACGCAAGCCGCCGCCTTGTTTGCGGTGACGGACGCAGAAACGGCGCGGGGCTGGGTGGGGCATCGGGTAATGATTGTTCTGGCGCGAACCCGCCGCGGACAATGGACTATTGAGATTATGGAGCCGCCCCGTGAGGAAGCGGCGGAACGAGAAGCGACGACGGCGGCGGAACCCGCCCCGGCAGGAGGCTAACCATGCACTCTATCCGCCTCTCCACTTTGCTGTTCACAGACGGGTTATTCCCCGTTGCCACGATTGAAACCGACATTCAAAGCCGCCTGACGACTGTATCAGGCGGCAAATTGGACGGGCAATCATGGGATGACAAAAGCCCGCTCCATGATGTAGTTGCCCGCCATCGGGCGGTACTCAATCGGGTGATACGGGCGGAAACGGGGATGAGGTTGGCGGTTAATCCGATGGATAATCTTTTAGAAGCGGCGGCTGAGGCTGTCGCGGCGGAGGGATAGGCAGATGGATAACGAAGCACTCCGAGAAATCCAAGACTTGCGCCTTGTATGGACGTACATCAAGGTGTTTGGCGGAACGATGAACGAGCGGCTTATTATGCTCAACAGGCATGATAACCGCCGCTATTCGATAGTATTCAATGGGGAAAGCCGCTTGCGTGAAGCGGCTAAGCACATCGAAGGTATTTACCAAAAAGCCGCCGCAACAACTAACTAAACCATGACCGACCCCGCCACCCTTGCCATCCCCTTTGCCCTTGTCGGTGCGTTGCTGTTGAAGCAATTGCCCGAACAAGATACCCCGCTCTGGCGGCTGTATGTAAGGCTGTGGTGGGTGGGATGGGTGACGGGGTTGGTGATGGGGTAGAGAGGATAAGATGAGCAAGCGACTTTGGAAAGTTACAGTTAATCGCGCCGGGTCGGAGTTGTGCGAATTTGACCACGACAAACTTACCAAGAAAGTATTGCACATGGTAAAGCGCGAATTAGACGGTATGTTTGAGGATGATGCCCGGTGTGAATTTTTAGTAGAGATTCAAGCGGTCAGAACGGCGGCGGAAGTAGACCGCCAGAAGGAGGGGTGAGGGATGAGTAAGCGTACAAAAGTAGGAGATTGCGCGATAGAAGCGTTTAGGAAATATGATACCGATTGTGTGATGTGGGGTGACGCGGGGCTACTGGATACAATAGGGTGTGACGCGGGATTTGTGCGGATTCACCCGCTTGACCGATGGCAGAAAGTTTTAAATGCCCTTGACCGTGACGAACGGTTTAGAAAAGGTCGAATCAGAATTGATTTTACAGACAGGCGCGATAGGTGGACGAATCGGTATGTACGCGCCTTTTGGTTAAAAGAAAGCGGCGGCGGAAAGTAGAACATAAATGCGAAAAAGTATCAACTACTGTTGAGAACACTTATTCTCATAAGTAATTTACATGGAACGTGTGTGCTAGTTTAGCACGTGCGTTCTAACCAAAAGGAGGTGGAAAGATGGAGCAAAAAACCAAAACAAAGGTGATTCGCGTAAAGCGGTTGTATGGTATAGCCATTCTAAAAGTTCGCAATCGCGCCGATGGATTAGAGCAACTCTACTCTGTTGACCCAAAGTTCGCCCATTTCATGGCGATGCACCCCGAAATGATTGTGCGTCACTACCCGTTACCCGGTTATGCGTGGCTTGCTCTGTTGCCAAGTTGCAAAATGAGGCGATGCGATTGGGAATTGCAATTTGATACATTCAAGCAACGCCGTCAGATTCGACAAGGCATTACACTGAATTAGCAACCAACCCGCCCCCGCCGATGGGGGCAAGGAGGAGTAGATGGAGCCGAGTGATGAGGCAAAAGCGGCGGCGGAAAAGGAGTATTACAATATCGCTTTGACGATGGCGAATACCCGATTAGCGCACGATTACAAACTAGAGGTACTAGCGCAAATGATAGACGACCAAGCCGCCGCCCTACGCGCCGAAGTGGGGGCGTTGCGGGCGCGGGTTGGGGAATTGGAAGCAGAAACTTCAAAAGAAATTACGGTAGTTGAGGCGCGATTAGAGGCACAACGAAAGCGATTGACAAGATGGACGAAACAAACGAACGACCTTTGACCCAAGCGGAACAGGATATAGCGGCGTTTTACCAAACCCCATTAGGACAAGAGATAATGGAGGTCAATAAAGAGGCGTGGATTCGCAAGCATACCAAAGAGTTGCAAGCGCAGATGGACGCTATTCTAAACACCTTCCCTTTGCCCATCCGATGGATGGTAAAGTTTTGGGTGTGGATACGAACGCGATAATGCAAAACCTGACGCAGACAGATGATAGGATGGTGTTATGAGTGATTTGATGGATCGCTACCAAAAAGCAGTTGGCAATCTGCATACGGTTATGATTTACAGTGATGCCGAAAACCTTATTGCCGAAGCGATTGAAAAAGCCTATGCTTCCCCGGCAAGCAATAATGAATTTGTGTGTGCGTATCTGGAGAAATCCTATCGGGATATACTTAGCGGAGAGGTTGAGTATCCGATAGCAGAACAGTAATAATGCAAAACCTGACGCACCCCTCTGCTATAGTTGAATCATCGGGCAACAAAGCGGCGCGGCGGGCAACTGTCTGTGCCGCTTTGTTTTGGGGTGTTGATTCTGTCGCAGAAATGATTTATAATGATTGCGAATCTCAGAGTGCGGCTGGGCGTTCTCGGTTGCTACTTGCAAGGCTCTGAGGTGGAATCGAGGCAAGAAGTATCCCCACGCCGGGGACTACCCTAGCGGGTTGAAATCCGTTGTCGGGTTGGTGTATAGATGGCATAGCACAACCTCATCAATTAGACCCCTTCGGGGGTCTTTTTGTTTGCGAAAACGGCGGCGGCATGTGCTTCCGAATTAGCACAAATGTTAGACAGAGAACGTATTTTCTGCTATACTGGCGGTGTCGTGTAGTACCCCATCCGCCACGTTTACCACAACCTATACTCTGTGAAAGCACCTGCTATACTATATGGCGGGTGTTTTTCGTTTGGAGCGATAACCCACATTATCCCACGCCGCTTGTGGGATACCATAATAACCCATTATAGGTATTGCAAGTAGCATAATTTTCAGCTATACTACTACCATCAGAGTAATAGGTTCACGTCTACGGGCGCGGGCTTATTGCTCTTTTTTATTTCCCAAACAGGAACCCGATTTATGGCGAAAGTCGAACCTATTACCGTAACGGTTGAAACCGTAGATATTTCCAAGCAGATTACCCCGATTCTTGACCCCTTCCTCTCCCTACTCCGATCCCGCGCTGTATTGGTTGCCCTCCTTGCCCTGATTGCCCGCGTGATTGCGGAATATACCGCGCTGTCCCCGGACATTCAAGACGCGATTGTGCAATTGGGCTTTGCGGTCATCGGAAAAATGGCACTTGAGGATGCGGCGTGGAAGTGGGGCGCAAGCTTGCCGCCGACCATGAACGCGGGGGAAATCGGGTCCGTCAGTAACACGACTACTACAGAGAAATAAAGCCTTTAGCGGGGGCGTTTATCCATTGAC
Source organism: uncultured Ardenticatenales bacterium (assembly GCA_966690745.1). Taxonomy (GTDB): domain Bacteria; phylum Chloroflexota; class Anaerolineae; order Ardenticatenales; family Ardenticatenaceae; genus CBKYSX01. The sequence continues at coordinate 1,576 of CBKYSX010000325.1, read as the reverse complement.
ACTATAAACCTACCCCCTGAAAGGCTTACCCATGACAACCGTCAATCTAGGCAGTAAACTTTACGCGGCGTTTTTAAGATTCCTTTTGATACTACGAAACAGCGACCCTGAATTTATTGAGATTATGACCGGTGTTTTAGGAGTGGCGTGGGGGGTGCAATTGCTAAACCCTGTTGCCACTACCTTTGATGGCGGGATTGGATGGCGCGTCATGCAGACCATTGCCCCGGAAGAGGCTTGGGGATCGCTGTATGCGCTGGGCGGTTTGTTTCAAGTGCTTGCCGTGCTTGCACTTGCCCCGCGCTATCGGTGGCTTGCCGCGTGGGGGAGTGCCGCAAGTTGGGGATTGGTGGCGGGAATGATTTTGGTGGCAAACCCCGCAAGTACGGGAATTGTGACCTACGGGATTATTGCGATTAGCCAGATATGGGCGTGTTGGCGGATTGCATTAGAGGCTCCGTGAGCCAAGACCTGTTAGCCCTTATCATCCCCTCCGTTGTTGCCGCCGTTGTAGGGTTAATTGCGGGGTTGGGTAGTACCCTTGTGCGTTATCTGGACCCCGCAACCCGTCAGGCAATGCGGAAAGACGCAATCGGTGAATGGAAAGAGATTGCTGACGCGCAAAAACTCAAAAACGCTGAAATTGACGAACGCTTGAGGAATACGGAAAAGGAAGCGGCGGAAAGTAAAGCGGCGGCGGCGATTGCCAAACAAGAAGCGGAAAAGGTCAAACGGGAAGCAGAGCGGGTCAGGGAAGAAACCGAGCTACGCCGCGCCGAAACAGACGCGGCAATGAAGGCTCTGCAAGAGCAGGTAGACGAACTAACCCGTACCCTTACCGAGCGAACCGAAGCAGGGGCAAAGCGCGAAAGACAATTAGAAACCGAGCTGGAAGGGGCTTTAACCGAGTTGGGCGCGTTGCGCGGCTACGTGAACCAACTGAAAGACCTGATGGAAGGGGCGGGAATTGAAGTACCGCCTATGCCGGTAGGGGTTAAGCCCAAACGAAGGCGGCGTAAGGGTAAACTGATGATCAAGAAAGAAAGCGGCGGCGGCGGGTGATGGCTGATCTGCTGAACACAGGATTGAACAGTGGCGTTGAATAAAGGGAACGGGGAATTAATAGAATGGCGGCGCGAGAGGGTCGCCTATTGGCGTTTGCGCCATAAAACACAGCGTGAGATTGTTCAACTGTTGCAAGACGAGCAAATCATCAACCCTGACACCAAAGAACCGTACAGCCTTGCCACCATCAATGGCGATTGCAAAGCCCTTCGTTCTCTTTGGAAAAAAGAGCAAGTGGAAGCGGTCAACCACGCAAAAGCAGAAGTGTTAGCAGAGTTGCGGGCAGTCCGCCAAACAGCATGGGATGGGGCGGGCAATCCTAAAGTGGTCGAAGCGTTGATGATTGCGCTAAAAGACCCTGTTCCTGATGTGCGGGCAGAAGCCGCTAAATCTCTTGCCCGCGTGGGTACCCCTGATTTGCGCTCCATTCTGCAATCCTTGAAGCAGGAAAGCGAATTAATGGGACTTGACGCGCCTGTCAAGACAATGCCTCTTGACCCCAAATCCATTG
>CBKYSX010000324.1:0-5279 GCA_966690745.1 uncultured Ardenticatenales bacterium | reverse complement strand
ATAAACGAAGATAGTCTGATTACCTATCAAATGGAACAAGAGTTAGGTATACTGAGCTTTGATAGCCCAATCCTAAAAATAAAGCATAAAGATAAGTATTCGAGCCTTAAAGAGGCGTGGGTAGTTTGCATGCATAAATACCCAGAATTATTTGACGATATAGTACCAGATACAGAACCTGTCAGTAAACGTTATCGCGTATTATTTCCTAACGCACAAGACCGTTATCAAACACAAACAAGTAAGGGAATTTATGACGTTTTTGAAATTGTATTTGATGTATATATGTTCATCGAAATTGGAAGTTATACCATTTCAAAAGTTTTTGACTACGCTAAAGTAAAATCTGGTAGAATTTCTCAATCAGTTTCATTTGTCCCTATAAAATTAAAAGACAAGAAAATCGAAATTATGGTTCATAAATTTGATGAAGAAAATGTTGTTGTAATAACTACAAATGAACATTTACCGAAGGATAGATAAATTTACTATGCAGATTCTTTGTTAATCTCATCCAAAATCGCCCACACTACCTCATACATCGTATGTAATCCGCCCATGTCCGGCGGGCGGCGGCGGGCAGTGGCTCGCTGAATTGCCTTCTCTAATCGGACAGCTTTTTCTTCATCTTGCCAGCCGTAGCGTAAAAGGGCTACCCCTGCATTGATCGCGCCCAAAGGATTGGCAAAACCCCATTCCACCAATTGTTTCAATGCGCCATGCACCGGGGTTGCCACCATCCCGCGGGACCCTTGCAAGAGCCGCGCCGCCGAGGAGAGCGGTCCGCTCTGGCGTAATGCCAACGGAATCAGGCGGTTGGCGGTACGCGCACTCATTAAGACCAACGGATATTCCCGCGCCAGTTCCCCGAAATCATTGACAAAATAAACAGCATCCACCCGGTCAATCGGCATATCATCGCCGAAGCCGCCCATCACCGCAAAGGTAAATTCTTCTTCGCTGTCGTGCGCCAACGCCACCCGCGTAAAGCCGTGTTGTTCCACCAGTTCCCGCGCCCGGTTGCCCAGCCGCGTGGCAGACCAATTTTGATCGGGGGTGAGTCGTTTGCCGGAGGTATTGGGGGGAAAATTGCCTGCCATGTGTTCGGCGGCAATCAGGGTATGGTCGCCATTGAGGGGAATCGGATAGAGGACGCAATGCAAATCCAGAATTTCGGTCAGAACATCTAAGGCGCGGGGTAACTCTTTATGGGGTGGGCGTTCAGGACCCATCAGCACTGCATTCGCCTCGATACATAAACGGGCAGTGGTTTCGCTAATCGGGAAGCCGGTGCGTTGTGCCTCGCCATCGCCCGCTTCGCCATCGTAGTTCAATAGATCGGGTAGTAGAGCACGGAGGCATTGCACCGCCAACGGAATCACCTCCCGCCCGATATCGTCCCCCGCAATCACCATCAGCGATTGACTCACAACCACCCCCGCGCCCATAACATTCCCAGCCCGCTCAAAATCACCCGTTCCACAATCTCGCCCCGTTGAATCGCCTCGCGCAACCAATCCAATGTAACCCATTCCATTTCAATTTGCTCGCCTTCGTCCCATTGCGGTTCGACAACGTTTTGCGGGGCAAGCCGCGCCGCAAAAAGAATACTCCGTGCATTGCCCAAGCCGGGGTTGTCATAAAATTCGCCCAATTCGACCCACTCCGTCCCCTCATAGCCTGTTTCTTCGCGTAGTTCACGCATCACACTTTGCAGGGGCGGTTCATCTCCATCTATCAACCCGCCCGGAATCTGCCAGACAATTTGGTTAATCGCATGACGGTATTCCCGTTCTACCAGGAGGCGGCGGTCGGCATCAAACAAAAAAACCGCAACCCCCTGTTCGGGGCGATCCACGATGGTGTATTCGTATTCCTGCCCGGTGGGGAGGCGTACTGTTTGCAGGCGCACCTGCACCCAGCGATTCTCAAAGGCTATTTTTTCGTCAAGCGTTTCCCACGGTTCTAACATAGATAGAGTGAAACCACAGAGAGCACAGAGGTCACAGAGAACGAAATAAAGCGCAGTTGCCGTTCTTCGTGACCTCTGTGCTCTCTGTGGTTATTGAGTCGTTGTTACCGTTACATCCTCAACTGCCAACGCCAACCGTTTAATGCCTTCTTCCAGTTCGGCTTCGGTGAGGGCGCAGAAGGGCAGGCGTACAAAGCGATCCCCCTGTTCGGGGATGGCGAAGAAGCCGCGTCCATCGGACAACACCAAGCCCCGCGCCTCTGCCGCCGCACGGAGCGCGTCACTGGTGATCCCTTCAGGCAGGGTCAGCGAGAGGAAAAATCCCCCATCCGGCTCAATCCAATCGGCGGTAGGGAGGTATTGGCGAATCGCGGCGCAAATCGCCTCCAGACGGGGCGCGTAGAGGGTTTTTAGCGATTCCAATTGCTCTTTCAACCAGCCGCGTCGGATAAATTCATAGACAATCCCTTCGCCCACAAGGTTGGGGGTGATGTACGTATCTTCCGCGATTTTGGCGAGGGGTTTCAGAATCTCGCTTGCACCGACCACATACCCAACGCGCACCCCCGGCGAAATCTGCTTGGTGTAGCTGGACATGTGCAGAACGCGGTCGGGCGCGAGGTCGTAGAGCGAGGGGATAGGGTCGCCGCGATACTGCAAGGGGCGGTAGGGCGCATCTTCCAGAATCCAAAAACCCTGTTCGCGGGCGAGTTCGACGATTTGTTGCCGTTTTTTCAGGGAGGTGGTTGCGCCGGACGGGTTTTGGAAATCCGCAATGACATAGAGGAAGGTCGGCTTTTGTTCCTCTACCATGCGTTCCAGCGCGTCAATATTCACCCCATCGGCTTCTAACGGAACACCCACAACATTCGCATGGTGGCGGCGACAAAGGGTAATCGTGCGGTCGTAGCTGGGCGATTCCACAAAAACGGTACTGCCGTTGCCCATCAGCACATGCCCCAAAAAGTCTACAATTTGGAGCGACCCGTTGGAAACAAGAATATTGTCGGGCGATGTGTTATACTGCGCCGCCAATACCTCGCGCAACGGTAAAAAACCATAGCTCTTCGTGTACTGCATCGTACCCGAGCCATATTGAATTGTCGCGTATGCCGCCGCCTCCGCCACCCGTTCCAAAGGAAAACTTTCGGTTGCCGGAACGCCGCGTGTAAAAAGAATGGTGTCCATCGGTGTCCTTAAATATGCAACATCTGCCTTTTTGATTATGCCGAATTCGATAGACCGTGCAAGGTTAGCGGTAATCATCGGGGGATTGCTCTGGCTAGCGGGGTGGGGGTTAGTGCTGGCTTTCCCGCAGTTTCCCGATGGCGACCAAACCGCACAACAGCAGTTCATTTCATGGTATGGGACAGGATGGTTCTATCAAGTACGCCATGCGTGGTGGTGGAATTTGGCAGGGGCGGTGCTGGCGTGGGGGGTGGTGGGGATTTTGTTTGAAGGTGGCCGAAAGCGGGTTTTGGCGATGATCGGGTTGCTTGTTGTCGGGGTATGGGGCTATGGTCAAACGATTGGGTGGCAGGGGGAATTGTTCCTTGCGCCCGATACCCCCATCCGCCTTGCCGACAGCCAAACCATCATCGCTTTTGAGCGTTTCATCATTCTCCCTGCGCCGGATGGGGCGGGGCGTGCCCTTGAAATGGAAATTTCCGTCAACGGGCAACCCCATATCATTAGTGAAGCCAACCCTTATCGTAGCAATGGTTGGACCGTGCGCCCCCGTTGGTATGGCGCGATAATCCGCCACCCCCTTCTACAAGACCCGCTCTATATAGGGGCTACCGGAACCCACCCTGTACGCCTCAACGATGGGCAAGATGTAACCCTCACCGTCAACGTCGAAACCCTCTTGGTCACAAGTGAGCCGCCCTTGCCCGATTGGACCATTGAATACTACGCCATTGTGAAAGCCACTTACCCGTATTAGGGTCAGAGGAATGGCAGGAAAGCCCCCCTCTTTGGAGGGGGCGAGGGGGTGGGTTGTCGTTCCCTGACCGTATTTCCTGTTTCTCCTTACCGACGATGGCTACGCTGGCTAGTCAAAATGACACCCCCTCCATGCTTAGCCATCGTCTAACTTTTTTCCCTTTGCGGCTTTGCGTTCTTTGCGTGAGCCTAGCCGTTGCCGTTTCCCCTTACTTCTCTCACATTTCTCCATAATTCGCACACAACTTGATGAGATAGTTAAACCGTAAGCCGATGGAGGTAGAACCTCCACCGTAAAGCGGCAAAACCAGGCGGGATGCAAATCCCCATTTCATCAAGGAGTAGTTACAATGGCGCGTGGACGATTTTTATTACCCTTACTCGGATTGTTTGTCGTGTTTAGCCTCATCTGGTCGGTGGGCAACAACCGCCGCGAAGAACAAGAGGCGTGGATGCAGGGGTACATGGCAGGGCAAATGTCGGTACAATCTGCCGATGGGGGGACGGTGGTAAACCCGATGCCTTACAATATGTATGCACAGGGGTATCGGGGGGGCGGCGGACCGGGCTTTTTCGGGCTGATTCCCCTCTTGATTTTAGGGTTCATTGGCTTTAAGGTAATTCGGGGCGGAATGTTCCGTCGCTGGCGGCAGGCAGGCGGACCGGGCTATGCACCCTGGGGGGATCATTCCCATTCCGAAGCACAATGGCGCGGCTGGGGGCGTGACTCATGGAAAGACCGCCACCCCTCGGCAGGCAATACCCCCGCACAACCCGAACGCCCCGTTCAACCCAAACCGGGCAACCAACCGACTGATGACGAGGTGATTTAGGATTGGAGGGTCGTGCGTCCTCGCACGACCCTTTCCCCACCCTAAAGGATGGGGCTAATCAATACGGGACTCTGCGAAACCATTACATTGGTAATTGGGCACACCGGTATTGAATAGCCCCGTCCTTCAGGACGGGGAAGCGTCCCAAGATGGAACCAATGACCGTCCTGAATCCTCTGAACGATGATTGGCTTGTATGGTTGTATGGGCGCGACCACAAGGGCGGGTCACAAGTTGCATTTTGGAAGTCCCACCAAAGATGTGACCCGCCCCTACTTGCTTGCCTTACATAGAATAGGGTGTTCTCTAGCCATCTCCCCATCCTTTAGGACTAAGGATTACACAATATCCATGCTATCTCCATAATGTCAGCGTGGTAGGGGCGGGTCATGGGAATGCAGAGCCATCCACCCATCGTTAAAGACCCGCCCCTGTGCCAAAATGGGGCGTGGGTTGGCGGCAACGGCGGGCGGGTGTGCGCTCTGTAAGGATAATAACGCCATTCTGTGTGCAAGGCACATGCGCGTAGC
>CBKYSX010000323.1:0-5291 GCA_966690745.1 uncultured Ardenticatenales bacterium | reverse complement strand
CCTTTTGACCCGCCCGCCTCAAACAGTAAGCGTTATTATATTCAAGATTTACTATCATTTTGTGTCGAAGAGGGTGATTTATGTCAATGGGGACTGTCAGAATGAGGAAATATTGCAAATAAAGCCTGTATGCAAATCTCTACTTTATCTTTATCAGGGGGGAATGTTCCACGTTACCTTATTCCCCGTAAACCCCAGAAAAGTCTGATACGGTGGCAACCCCATCGTGACTTGAGCAGTCACATTAACAAGGGGATGGCGTGTATCGTTAGACTGTAATTGAACCCTGCCAACCATAGGGCGGGTCAGCCAGGGCGAGGGAGAATAGCCATGAAAGCCAATAGAAACATCTTTTTCACCACCGGGAGGAATCACGATAGGTAGAGTATCCTCCACAGCCATCCAATGAAGGGGTGAGGTTTGATTCATCATCTGCCACCCCTGATACCCCAAACGCACAGGAGCTTCAAAACAGCCCAAGGATTGTCCCCGTTCCGGTTTCGAATTCATTCCCACCGCCCAGCGCGACGGCAATGCCCCCATTTGCCCATACCGATACTCTATTGTGCCATTTCTCCGTAGAACAACCTGAAAGGTATAGCGCGGGGGATTCGGAGCATAATTATCCCGTAAGGGTATGGCTTCATAACTTACAACATAGGTGTCCTCATCCACCAACCCCGCCTTAATGCTCCCTCCTTGCGAAGGATCTAAATCTGCCCACAAGGGAGCCAACATCCCATCATAGGCAAAGCCGGTTGGCATACAGCGCACGGTACGGCGGGCATCCCCCGTTCTGGCAGTGGCAATCCAGCCGTTACTGGTGGGATACAAACGGGTCACATATCGCCCGAACAAGGGCACTTGAAAGGGCATCACGACACCGGGGGTATAGACCTGCTCGTTTTCTAAGCGCAATACTTCAAACGTGGTTAATGTATAAGGTGTGGTAAAGGTGAGGGGTGTAATTTGCCATTCGTCCGATAGAATAGTTGGCGTTATGACCAGAGGTTGGGAGCCACTATTGAGCACCTGTACCGATTGGGTTAAATGCTCACCCCAACCAAGACTGACCTGCAAAGGTTTTTGAAGCGGGGATATTTCAAGGCGGGGAAGGTCAGCCGTCAGGCGTAACGGCAAATAGGTAACATCTGTAACGATAGCAGTGACATCCAACGGCAAATAACCATAGGCAGTCGCGGTAAGGGTATAGTTTCCTTGCGGCACTTGCCCCGAAAAGACACCGTTTTGGTCACTGTGTAACGTAACATCATCGCCGAAGGTCAGTGTCCCTACCAGTCCCGTTCCGGTGTCGCCATCTATTAATCGTCCTGATACTGCCGAAGTTCCGGGGCTTTCGACAACGACTAATTTAAGGGTGGTATGACTGATTGCACTACCGGAATCTACCGCTATCCGCCCTTGATAAGTACCCAGTGCCGCCACTTGCCCCGCATCAAAGGTAATCGGAATTTCAATAGAACGTTGCGGGGGAATCACCATCGTGTTCGGCACCTCCACCCATGGCACATCCACCCGTGCCTGTCGGACGGCTTCATCAACATTTAATAACCCCATCCCAAAGACATTATTGGGACGACTATTATCCAATGAACCGCATTTATCACTAAAAAGCGGAGTGGCACTTTCCCGCAGAATAGATTCGGTAGTGGCAACATCCCCTATCAGGGCAGGATTGGCAGACCATACTAAGGCGACTGCACCCGCTACCATTGGGCTTGCCATTGAAGTCCCGCTTAAACTGACAAAACGCCCATCCCCAAAGGGCGCGTAAATGCCGGACCCCGGCGCAACCAAATCCGGCTTTACCCGCCCATCATAGGTGGGACCCAACGCCGAAAAGCGGGCGATGGTGGAATCTTGTTGCGTTGCGCCAATAGCAAAGGCATTCGGAGAAAGGGCAGGGCTGTCTATCGTGTTACAGTTCGGTCCGGAATTCCCGGCAGAAAAAGAGGCAAACATGCCCGCCGCCCGCCATGCCGCCAATGCCCCTTCAAACCAGGTACTACCGCCCCCTGTAAAACCCCATGAGTTATTAATAATATGGGGGCGCAAATCGGGGCGGGGTTGATTGCCCTCTAAATTTGTGGGTGCAAGCAACCATTGTGCCGCTTCCAACATATCCTGCTCTAAACAGAAATAGTCACCACAGCCACGCACGGCAATCCACCTGGCACGGGGGGCAACGCCACTCTGCACAATATCCGTGCCGCGTCGTCCTGCTATAGTCCCGATGACATGGGTTCCATGCCCGATAGGGTCATAGGGAATACGGGAGGCAGGCGTTCCGGCAGTATCCATCCAATGATAGTTGTGGTTAATATCTCCATTAGAATTGCCGCGATAGTTCCCCTCTAATACGGTATGGTTCCACAATACGCCCGAATCCAGGGCGGCAACTGTTATGCCTGCTCCTTCCACCCCGAAATTTTGCCATACCCCTGTTGCCCCTATCGCTTCTAAGTGCCATCCTACGGAGCCGGGAACCAGATTCGTTGTTTCCGGTTCCGGTAGTGGAAGCGGGCGTGGGAAGGTCTGATTCGCCTGCACCGCCGCCACTTCCGGTTGTCGCCCTATCCATTCCACCACCTGTACGTCCCCTTCTACAGCAATTGCATTCACAATCCAAAAGGATTGGAATTCGTAGCCCCGTTGCCTCAGTTCTTGCTGTAACCGCTCCTGACTTTGGGTAGCATGTTCAGTTAATCGGCGGTATACAAATTCACCCCGTTCATCCCAATTGCTAATCGAAGAGGCGGCGGAAAGGTCAACATTGGAGTTAAGATATACCAGAAAAGAGGTTGTCGTAACCGGAAGGGTATTTTTTAGAGGCGATTCAGGGGGATGCTCTATAGAAGGTACGGGTAAAGGCGGTACGGCATAGGCTTCATAGAGGGTGACAGTTAAAGGGGAATTGGTAGGGTTATTAAGCGTGATGGTGCGGGTGGTGGAAGCACCAAGGGGGAGATTGACAGTTATTTCGGGCGGTAATAGCGATGCTCCTGCCGCTATACTCGGGGCAAAACGAAATAATCCTGCTAACCCTATGAGCGTTAGCAGAACCACGAAGAACCTGAATGCCCGACGATGCCTCACTATAACCGCCTTGCTGATGAAAAATTATCGGGATTGCACTTGCTCCGCTACCCGCGCTACCAACGCACGAAGCGCGTCCCCTGCCGCACCTTCACGCAGAACAGCGGGGCTTCCGGCATCGCCCCCCTCCCGCACTATCGGCTCCATCGGAATTTCTTCCAGAAGGGTGGTATCCATTTCCTCGGCAAGCCGAGCGCCGCCCCCTTCGCCAAAAAGGGTATGGCGTTTATCGCACTGGTCGCAGATAAAATAGCTCATATTTTCGACAACCCCGACTACCGGAATGTCGAGGCGGCGAAACATGGTAATGGCTTTACGGGCATCATCTAATGCCACTTCTTGGGGCGTAACCACCACAATCGCGCCATCCGGCTCCGCATGTTTGGCAAGCGAGAGGGGAATATCACCGGTACCCGGCGGCAAATCCACAACCAACACATCCAATTCGCCCCATGCCACCCCGCGCAAAAACTGATGCATAATTTTGTCCAGCATAGGACCCCGCCATACAACTGCCCGTGTGTTTTCCACCAATAAGCCAACCGATACGAACTTGACACCGTAGGCTTCGGCGGGGGTAATCGTACCGCGCCGTTCGCTGGAAGGAAGCCGTTCCACGCCCAACATTCGGGGTACATTGGGACCGAAAATATCCGCATCCAGCAAGCCAACCCGCAAGCCCTTTTGCGCCAAGCCCACTGCCAGATTAACCGACATGGTGCTTTTACCTACTCCGCCCTTGCCACTCCCCACTGCTAATACGTGACGAATTGGTTTACGGACGATGGCGGGTTCCGGTACAGGCGGAGTAGGCATTTCGATAATCTGGAAGCGAATGTTCAACGCCCCATTTTCTTCCAATGCCGAAGCGATGGCTTCCGCTACCTGTTCGTGCGCCTTGCGTCCGAAATGGGCAATTGCCAACTGAATTGCAATCTCACCATTGTCCGCAATTGTCACCTCTTTTACCGCACCCAGCACGGATTTACCGGGAAAACCCGGAAACTCCACGGTTTTTAGAATTTGCCAAACCTGTTCTTTCTCCATCACCATTATAAAGAGGAGGGGGGTATCTATCTATACCCCACCCGTCCCGTGCTACCTATCGCTGATATTAAGTGAGGAAAACGTTTCACGATGCTCTGCCTCTTTCCTCATAAAATCAATTATAATGGAGTTATACAAAAGATGTGGATTGTGGCGAAAGGCACGACAGTTCACCCCCACTCATCATGAAAAAATCGGTTGAAATCACCGTCGCTTTAGACGATATAGACAATACAGAAACGCATAAAGAAGTTGCCGCCGGGGTTCTTAAAGTTCGCCCTCACCGAATCACCGCAGTGCGCCTTCGTAAGCGTTCCATAGATGCCCGCCGCGCCCCCATCCGAATGCACTTACACGCCGATGTGTATGTGGACGAAGCACCACCGCCGGAGCTATTGCCCACCCGTACCTATCCTGATGTCACGGGAAAACCTATAGTGTTGATTGTAGGGTGCGGTCCTGCCGGAATGTTCGCCGCCCTCCGTTTGATTGAGATGGGGTTTCGCCCCATTATTTTAGAGCGGGGCAAAGATGTACAATCGCGCCGCCGCGACCTTGCCAACATCAACCGCTACGGGATTGTCAACCACGACAGCAATTATTGTTTTGGCGAAGGAGGAGCGGGGACCTATTCCGATGGCAAGTTATACACCCGCGCTACGAAGCGCGGCAAGGTAGAAAATGTTTTAGAAACGCTTGTTGCCCATGGGGCAAAGTCTGATATTTTGATTGACGCTCACCCCCACATCGGCTCAAACAAACTGCCCGAAGTGGTAAAAGCCATGCGGCACAGCATTTTGGAAGCGGGGGGCGAGATTCATTTTGAACATCGTGTGGTGGACTTGCTGATTGAACAAAATAGGATTCGGGGCGTGGTAACAGAAAACGGCAAGGAAATAGTGGGGGAAGCCGTGATTCTGGCTACAGGACATTCCGCCCGCGATATGTTTGAATTACTGGTAGCCAGGGGTGTAAGAGTGGAGCCTAAACCGTTTGCTATGGGAGCACGGATTGAGCATCCACAACCCTTGATTGATCAAATCCAATACCATACTGCCGAACGCCATCCCAATTTGCCCGCCGCCCGCTATCGGCTTGCCCATACCGTACAGGAACGGGGGGTCTTT
>CBKYSX010000322.1:0-5308 GCA_966690745.1 uncultured Ardenticatenales bacterium | reverse complement strand
ACATGATCTAACCATGTTTCCCGCACCATACGGTAATTACTATCAGGGTGGTCAGGCGATACAAACCGCTCGTCACCCCAAAAGACAAACACTTTTTCCCATTCAACCGCCGCCACATACCGTTCTGCAAGTTGTTCATATAACAGCCTGGGCGTAGAGCCTCCCGCAACAGCAACTGTAAAACGCTGTCGGTTTCGAATGGCTTCAATTGCCGCTCCTACAAGCCATTCTGCTACTTGTTCAGCAACCTCTTGCGGGGTTGAAAAAACATTTAGGTGATGCACGATTCTACCCTCCAGAGTATCAGATGCCCGTATGCAGGAATCTTAGTCCAGATGGGGAGTGCTGACAATGTTACAAACCATTCCCGATGATGAAGAATGTTGTAGCAGAATTGCAACACTTCGCTATTGTTTTGGAAGTACTTTTTTCTTATACTAGCGACTGAAGTTGTACCCAAGACCGCCCACACAAAAAAAACAGCCCACTAAAAAGATAAACCTATATACCTTACCATCATTTTTGCTGGTATATTCATTTCCGGGAAAGTATGACCCCGACTGTCTCATTGCTTCAAAATATCCTGGCACGGGTAGACCTCTGGCTTGCCCGTGCTATGCGGCGTGTTGAACTATTGCAAAACGAAGAAAGCCATCATGGAGGGTTGTACGTCACGCACTCGCAGGCGATTGCTCAGTTATATCAGGCAGGGCTAAACCTTAACCTTGATGAGGAAGAAGAACAATCTCTACTTGATTCGATTACTGAAGCCAAAACACGCACTGAAATAGCCGAAGAGGAACTTCATCGGCGCGGAAACCTCCATACCATCAGCACTTTAGCAACGCTATTTGAGTTATCTGATTTAGAACAAGATGCATTTATCATTGCATTTGCCCCCGCCATTGAACCTCGATATACCACGCTTTACAGCTATCTTCAGGATGATGTGACTGCTAAACACCCTCGCATTGCCTTCATTTTAGAACTGCTCTGTGGAACATCGCTGGAGCGTCTGGGATTTCTCAATCGCTTTAACGAAGAAGGAAATCTTCGCCGTTACGGCTTGTTAGAAGTTGTCGGGCAAAGCAATGAATCCTATCGCGGCTCTTCGCCGTTATATGAAGCGTTACAAGTAGACCCCGCGCTGGTGCAATGGTTACTGGGAATCCCTTATCTTCACCGGACGATTGCTCCTCATGCCGTGCTTCATGCCCCTAACGCGGTTACAGTGTTCGCCGAAAACCTTGCGGATGAAACCATTGAAACAACTATATCCACCGCCATTGAACACAAAGCAATTCTCTCCCTTTATGGGAGTGACGAGCAACGTCAACAGAGTGCCGCGGCAAAGGTGGCTCAAACCGTAAGTAAAGGATTGCTGGAAATTGAACTTGCCCAGGCAATACAAGGCGGTACAGATGGCGATACGCTAGTACGTTTAGCTCTGCGCGACGCATTACTCCACGATGCGATTCCTTGTTTTAAGGGTTGGGAAGATGACCGTGTAAGCAATGCCATGGCGCAGATGGTCTATGATTTTCCCCAACCGCTCATATTGTGTGGTCATGGACGATGGCACGGCAATAGTGTCCGGCGTACCCGCGCTATTTTGAGTTACGCGTGTAGCCACCTCGGTTACAACCAACGCCTTACCTTATGGGAAGAATCAATCGTCCGCTCAGACGGAGTGGATATTGAAATGGTGGCGGGGCAATTTATGCTCACCAGCGAGCAGATTCACCATGCCGCCACTACCGCGCGGGATTATGCCTTGCAACGGGGAGACACAGTTACGACTGCCGACCTCATTAATGCGGCTCGCTTCCATTCGACCCCGCGGCTGGGAACTCTTGCCTACCAAATCAAGCCCCGTTTTGAATGGGATGATATTGTACTACCCACCGAGCAAAAGATAATTCTGCGTGAAATTGTCAATATGGTGCGCGGGCGCGGGATTGTTTTAGAGGAATGGGGTTTAGGCGAAAAGTTAGTAAGCAGTAGTGGTGTGTCAGCATTATTTGCGGGTCCGCCGGGAACCGGCAAAACGATGGCGGCGGAAGTGATTGCGGGTGAACTTGGGCTTGACTTGTATAAGATTGACCTTTCTTCAGTCGTAAACAAATATATCGGGGAAACTGAAAAATCGTTAGGCAAATTATTTGATGAAGCCTCTGCCAGCAATGCCATCCTCTTTTTTGATGAAGCGGACGCTCTTTTTGGTAAACGCTCCGAAGTCAAAGATTCTCACGACCGCTACGCCAATATCGAAGTCAGCTATCTTCTGCAACGGATGGAGCAATACGACGGCATCACCATTCTGGCAACGAATCTCCGTTCCTCCATGGATGAAGCCTTTACCCGCCGCCTGCAATTTGCCATAGATTTTCCCTTCCCCGAAGAGCCGGATCGTCTGCGTCTATGGCAGACCTTATTACCTCCCCAGGTTCCCCGCGACGAGAGCGTAAACCTATCCTTGCTTGCCCGTCGTTTCAAATTAGCCGGTGGGAACATCCGCAATGTGATTGTAAGTGCCGCCCATATTGCCGCCGCCAACGGCAGGGTCGTAACGCAAAGCCATTTGATGCATGGAATCCGGCGCGAATTACAGAAAATGGGGCGACTGATTGATGAGCGTGAAATGAGGGTAGATTAACCATGATTGATGCTGTGAATGAAGCGTTGCGGCTATTAGTCATGCAAGAGCTACCCGTCCGCGACAACGAAATCGAAATCGCCTTCAACCAACCCAAACGGGAATGGTCAGGACGGTTAAGTCGCCCTACGCTAAATTTTTACCTCTTTGATGTACGCCAGAATATCCGTTTTAAGAATGCCTCGCCCGGATTTGAAGTAACCCGGCGGGGCGACGGCAAAGCCGAACAACAACGTGCCGCGCCCCGCGTAGACCTGAATTACATGATTACGGCGTGGGCAATTGCCCCGGAAGATGAACATCGGCTACTGGCACGGGTATTTATGGCACTCTATCGCAGTACAGAAATCCCGTCCGCCCTGATGCCGGAAATTCTGCAAAATCAACCCTACCCGATTCCGATTCAACTCGGCGCATTAAACGAATTAACCCGCCCCACCGAAATCTGGGGTGTGCTGGATAATGAATTGCGTCCTGCAATTACTTGTACCTTAACCGTCGCGCTTGATCCTTTCGCACCGCTTGTGGGACCGTTAGTACAAACCCGCGAAATCCGCATCTCGCAACGGGGAGTCCCCGATAGCGAAGAGGTGGCACGGTTCTCGGTTGGGGGCTATATACAAGGAATTCCCCGGCTGACGGGTGTACGTCTGACATTGCTGGAACGTGCCTTACCCATCTTATTGGAAGATGATGGGTCGTGGAGTGTAGGTCGAATTCGTGCGGGGACCTACACACTTCAAGTGACCAGTCCCGGCACTGCACCCCGTCAATTTCCGTTGGAAGTACCGTCACCTTCTTACGACATCGTTTGGGAAACGTAATAAGGGCGACTGCTTTACCGTTGTTCGTCTGGGACTGTCATCAACTGTAAAAGGTATTGGAATATCTGCCAGTACCCATCCTGATTCCGCAAGGAGGACGTGAATGCCTGAATATTTATCCCCCGGCGTATATGTCGAAACCGTAGATCGCGGGCCCAAACCCATTCAGGGGGTTGGTACGGCGATGCCTGCTTTTGTTGGTTTTACGGAGAAGGCACAATCTGTTGAACGTCGTAATGGCGATGTTATTACCACCGATTTGTTGAACAAGCCGCAACTTGTGACCAATTGGGGGCAATTTGTGGAGCGATTTGGTGGTTTTGTTTCCGGTGCTTACCTCCCCCACTCCGTGTATGGGTATTTCCAAAATGGCGGCTCTCGCTGTTATGTCGTCAGCGTTCGCACCATGCCCAAAGCCACCGGAACCCTATTAGGGAATGATGGCAAGGGACATCTGACTGCAACCGCCAAGCAAGCCGGGTTTGATGGAATGAAATTAAGGGTACGTATTGATGCGCCTGAAACTGCCCCGTCATCCGGCACTACCAAAGCCCCACCCAAAGCCGCAAAAGGCAAAGAAGGGGATGCCGCGGAAACCCCTGCCGCCCCGGAAAGCCCTGCCGGAACTGCTCCTTTTACGGTCTATGTAGACCACGAAGGGGTCAACGGGGGATGGAATGTACTGGAAGAGCGACGCGATGTCACGCTCCATGAAGTTGAAGTCAACGGGAGCAAAGAAGTCCGTGTCGCCTACAAAAACAACAAAGCACTGGAATGGGTCACACTGGATGTAAATGACAGTACAGCACCGTTGGACAAAATTTGGCCCCGCACCCAACAACAAACCCTGAATATCACCAACAAATTGCTTGCCGCCCCTACCACCAGCGAATTTCAGGGCGAAGTTACAGAACGCACCGGGGTAGAGGGCTTGGAAGCATTGGATGATGTAACCATGGTAGTCGTACCTGATTTGATGACCACCATGCCGGGTCAAGAGTTGGATATTGATATGGTGAAGGGCGTTCAAACCAATATCATTGCCCACTGCGAACGTATGGGCGACCGTATGGCAATTTTGGACGTACCGCCCCATCTAAAACCCCAGGATGTGAAAAAGTGGCGCATGGATGTGACGGGCTACGACTCCAGTTTTGCTACCATGTACTATCCTTGGATTGAAGTTCCCGATCCTGTTACCAACCGCCCGATGCACATGCCCCCTTCCGGCTATGTTGCAGGGGTATGGGCACGTACCGATAACACACGCGGCGTTCATAAAGCACCTGCCAACGAAGTGATTATGGGCGTGACCGGAATGCAATATCACACTACCAAAGGGGAACAAGATACTTTGAACCCCATTGGCGTGAATTGTATTCGTGCGTTCCCCGGACGGGGCATTCGTATCTGGGGGGCACGAACCCTTTCCAGCGACCCCGCATGGCGTTATCTCAGTATTCGCCGTTTGTTCAATTATGTCGGAAAATCCATTGAACTCAGCACCCAATGGACAGTATTTGAACCCAACGATCAACGACTGTGGGCAAAAATCCGGCGGGATGTTCGTGCTTTCCTAACCATGACATGGCGCGATGGTGCATTGTTTGGGACATCCCCCGACCAGGCTTTCTACGTCAGTTGTGATGAAACCACCAATCCGCCCGAAGTCCGCGATGCAGGTCAATGTATTATCGAAATCGGGATGGCTCCCGTTAAACCTGCCGAATTTGTGATCTTCCGCATCAGCCAATGGGCGGGTCCAGGGTCGGAATAAGGCATAGTTCATGAGTCCATAGTGCATATTGCATAAACGTCCTCCCTTTAC
>CBKYSX010000321.1:0-5310 GCA_966690745.1 uncultured Ardenticatenales bacterium | reverse complement strand
GCCCACGTCTTTGGTCATTCCGATTTCTTCAAAAACAACATGTGGTTCGCCCCCACCAACAAAAAAATGATGGACGAAATGGCGAACCATGCGACCAAAGTACGCCGTATCGTAGACCGTATCGGCATGGAAGAGGTTGAAACCTTTATTGATGTCTGCCTCTCGCTGGAAAATTTAATTGACCGTCACGGGTTGTATCGTCCACCCTCGGTGCAATTAGAACCCCACACGAACGAGCAGGACGATTACGAAGTAGATGTGCGCCGTCCGCCCCAATCGAAACTAAAAGTAGACCGGGCGTACATGGACGAATTTATCAACCCGCCCGATGTTGTGCGTGGCGAAGCCGAACGGATGCAAGAGCAATTACGGGCGCAAGCCACCCGCTTCCCGGCGGAACCCCAACGAGATGTACTGGGCTTCCTGCTCCAATACGCCCCGCTTGAACGCTGGCAACAGGATATTCTGGAAATCATCCGCGCCGAAGCCTACTACTTTGCCCCGCAAGGCATGACCAAAATCATGAACGAGGGGTGGGCGAGTTTCTGGCACTCTCATATGATGACCGGGGCGGGCATTGTGAACGATTCTGAAATTGTGGACTATGCCGATCACCATAGCGGAACGATGGCGATGTCCCCGCGCAACATCAACCCCTACAAAATCGGGATTGAACTGCTACGTGACATAGAAGAACGCTGGGACCGGGGACAATTCGGCGCAGACTGGGAATCCTGTGATGATGCGGCGGAACGCCAACGTTGGGATACCCACGCCGGACTGGGGCGGCAGAAAATCTTTGAAGTGCGGCGCATTTACAATGATGTCGGCTTTATTGATACCTTCTTCACCGAAGATTTCTGCAACAAGCATCAACTTTTTACCTATCAATGGAATGAACGCACCGGACGGTACGAAATCGCCAGCCGCGACTTTGAAAAAATCAAGCGGCAACTGCTTTTCTCCCTCACCAATTTTGGTCAACCGATGATGGAAGTCGTGGATGCCAACTATGAAAATCGTGGCTCGTTATTGCTGTCGCACCGCTACGAAGGGGTTGAATTAAAGTTGGACGAGGCGCGGGACACGATGGAAAATCTCTATAAAGTGTGGAAACGCCCCGTCTTCCTCCAAACCATCATTGACGACGAACCGCACACCCTTGTCTACAATGGCAGTGACCACCGGATGCGGAAAGGGCATGGCTAACGGTAATTGGAGGCTCATACGGGTTAAAAAAGGTTCTAGTAATGTTCTTCTTATTGCGAGAAAGCGTAATTAGGGAGTGGGGTATTCCGCCGCGATTTTAATGATGGTTACTGTACTCGATGGTGGGCGGTGAATCGTTATTATAATTTTGGGGTATATAGGAGAACCGCCTTCTTTGCATCCCAAGTTATCTGTACAAGTCGAAAGAGCAATCTTTTCCGCCGCGTTACTCCCATTAATAACTACCCCTTCGTATACTGTGCCGTCTTGCTCGCTTGGATATTCCTGAAAATTTGGGACATAGTTTCGGTAAAAACTGAGAACATCCGTCAAGGTATCAGTTTTTACCGAAACTCTTGCCCCTCCAAAGTTGATAGACTCGTACCTCCCATCCATTCTCCATGAAAGGTACTGTTGGGATATTGAGGCGGTGCTACTGCATAAGCCAAGGCTTCGCCATTAGGTTGCATACTACCAACTATCCAAGAACCTATAAAACAAACCAAACCTATTGATAGTAAAGTCCAAAAAAAATTCCTACTTTTGAATAACATTGTTAATCCTCCTTTGGAATATCTGCCCCGCAATCGTTTCAAACCTCTTCTAATCTTCCAACCCATCCATCAACATCACATCCCATTCGGCAATTTCATCTTGCCACGCTTTCCATGCTTCAGGGTCAGCCTCCAACGCGGCGTGAGCGGCATCTAACTCAGCCCAAAATTCTGCGCGTTTGTCATCAGGAATTACATCTACCAAGTTCATAAAGATATCCTTATACGATAATTCCCTCTGAAATGGCTTGTCCGATAGCCAGTGAAAGGCGACGATGGCTGGAACTATGTGGATGTTTGATAATTCGAGCAGGTAAATTTGTTCCAAGTGCGACTGCTTCATCAGAATCAGGGAGTTGGATAAGTGCAAGATAGGTTTGTGTTTTAACCAGAAACAATCCTTCGAGAATCTGAAATGTATTTACTCGTAAAAATGTTTCACCAAGTCTTTGAATGGAAGTATATCGTTCTGAAAAAGAAGGAACTCTCTCGTCACCAATTTTAGATGAATTCAGAGAGATAGCATGGTATTTACCAATCCATCTTGCACCCAACCTGATCCACTGTAAATCTTCAATGGTCAGATCATGCTTGGGCATGATGACCAATCCTGCATTTGTAATAGCGTAATAAGGGATATCGTTATATAAGAAAGTAAAAATAGAGGGGTTTGTCGTATCCTCTAATGTTAGAGGATACGACTCTGAAATAAGATTCTCGTTATAATTCGGATTGATATCAAACCCTAACTCAAAGAAAAGGTAATCGTTGATATTTGCTTTATCGGAATTTGTCATAATAAATCTCTACAGTCGCCGATGCCGTGTCCCCTCAATAAACAACGTTGCAAACACCACCCCAGCCACCGCCAGCAACAGCAATTCCGTAAAAAAGGTCGCCGCCACCAACACCGGGCTGAAAAAGAGATATTTCCACGCCAGTGCCACCAGATAAATCCCGAACATCGAAAGGTAGACATAAGACATCGAGCGGAGCAGACGGGGCAACAACGAATATCGAATCGCCACAAAGCCGGTGATGAAGAAAAAGAGAAAAAGCACAAACAGCCCGCTTGCCTGCCGCATATCAATCATGGTGTCCTGAAACTGATACCAGATCACTACGGCGTACAAAATGGCACTAATCGCCATATAGACAATCCCCGTCCCAAATACCACCTGGTAAAACGTGCGCCGCGTCCCCACCTCTGCCAGATAGAGCAACCCCAGCCCCACCAACATCAACACCAGAATAAAAACGAGGGAAATCATCCATCGCGCTCCCCAAAAACTCAACACATTGCCGCTAAAAATGAAAAACGCCAGCAAGACCAGGTGACTGACAAAGACCAACATCCCGACAGCCGTCATGGGAACGTTCTTTTGGGGTGGTTGTGATGAGTCAGCCCGCATATGCCTCCGTGTTGTACTGTTGATAGGCGGTATAGTAACATATCTTTTGCAACTGTGTCCATCAGTACGACGGAAAAGCGAAATGAGAAACGGGAACTTCCCGTTTCTCATTTCTCCTTTCTCACCCAGGACCCCATGATATTCAATAACCCCTCTGCCTCCATCCCCGAAACGCTCAACACCGATGACTTTATCCTCCGCCCCTTAAACGAATCCTACGCCGACCTTGACTATGAAGCCTACATGGCAAGCCCGACCGTCATCCACCTCCACAGCGCAGGACGCTGGCACCTACAAGGCTACACCTTAGAGGAAAACCAACGACAAACAGCAACGCATTGGGCAGAACATCAAGCGCGGCGTAGTTTCGCCTTCACCCTCCTCTTGCCCGATGAAACCCGTAGCCTCGGATGTGTCTACTTCAACCCACTACAGAACTTTATTGAGAGATTGGGAATAAACGAAAACCCTTTGAACAATACTTTTCAGGCACATGTCTATAGCCCCGTCCCTTTAGGGCGGGGGGAATCGCGCATCGCATTTGAAGAATGGGGTGCAGAAGCCATGGTCACCTTTTGGGTACGCGAGGAGGAGCAAGAAAGCGAAGTACCCGATAAGGTGGTACAGAGCGTCGAACAATGGTTGCAGGACGAATGGGACTTTAACGGACACCTCTGGCGTATCCGCCAAGAAGAAACCCGCTCCAACCTTGCGCTGGAACGGGCGGGATTACGGGGGCGGTATGGAATAGAGGTAGAGGGAATCGGACACTACGGCTTTTTCGTATAGCCGTTAGAGGAAAGGAAAAATCGTAGTCAAATATGCCGTTTCTGCCGTTCACTGTCGTTGCTGTCGTCACTTCCGTTCACTTGAAAATACGTTCGCAACTTCTCCGCATACGGACGGCGTTCCGCCGCCGTCGTGTTCCGCCGTTGGAACGATAGGTCATAAAGATAATCATTCTCGTACCGCGGAAAGACATGGAAATGGTAGTGAAACACCTCCTGATACCCGGCGGGTTCATTGTGTTGGCGGGTCGAGGTGCCGTCACAACCATACACTTCCTTAAACGCAATTGCTACCCTTTGCGCTAACGCAAAAATCTTTGCCCCAATCTCGGGCGGCAAATCATAAATATGTTCATAATGCTGAACCGGGACAATCAACACATGCCCCGGATTAAAGGGCCACCACCCTGCATTGATAAACGCAAAAACATCTTCATCCTGATAGACAATATCATCCGGGGTGGAATAAGAGGTGCTTTTCCCGATGGCGAGGCGGCAAAAGGGGCAATCGTAATGGGCGGGGGCGTGATTGTACAAAAGTTTATCCTTGATGTGGCGGGAAGAGTAATACTTTTACATCGGGCAGTTCGTCAAATGACCTGACAATGCGTGGGTAAACATCATCCCACGCCAATCCACCAAGTCCGCATCCTAATGCAGGAATCGCAATAGAATGTATCGAACGTCTTTTGACTTCTGCTACCAATGCCACCAAACCCGTATCTACATATTCTATTTTAGAGGGGTTTCGCCAATGTCGTTTCGTGGGAAAATTGATAATAAATCCGGGGTGGTCGTTACCCTCAATCTCGTAAATGTGCAATTTCCCAATGTTTAGATTCCCGCTTTGGCAAGCCTCTTTATAAGATTGAAACATATCGGGGTACGTGGTCTTAAATTGTAACGCAATGCCTTTTCCCATTACTCCAACAACATTGACGGCGTTTACCAATGCTTCAACGGGAGCTTGAAGTAAATCTCCCTTAGCCATCTCTATCATAAATACCTAACCTACCCCCTCAATGAGCTAACGGCTGAGTGAAATCTTGTCATTGCCATTATCATTAGTAGCGATGGGTAAAGGCGCATGTTGTTTGTGTGCATCGCACATGCGCGTATTGCCGGAACCTATGTCGGGGGCGTGATTGTACATACCATACTTATAGGGTAGGGGGGGGACACATTCGTTTCCGCCCTACCCTAATTTTTAATGCTGTTCTTCCGCTTCCGCTTTATGCTCGGCAATAATATCTTTTGCCAGATACTCCGGTACGGGGTCGTAGTGGCTAAAATTCATCTTAAACAAGCCGTGACCCTGTGTCATCGAACGCAATTCAACCGCATAAC
>CBKYSX010000320.1:0-5313 GCA_966690745.1 uncultured Ardenticatenales bacterium | reverse complement strand
CAAGTGGTAGACGGGAACGGGAAATTGGTGGTGGGGTGGGATAGTGTACCGCAATTCGGGTTTGCCCCTGAGATAAGTTGGCAAAGCGGAGTTTCCTTTCAGGAACGGATGGCTTTAGCCCTGCCTGCCGATTTTGTGTGGGAGGGAGCGCAGGTGATTGTGGGAATGGTGGATGCAACAACGGGGGAACGATTGACAACGGAAGGCGGAGCGGATGTTGTGGTGCTGCAGTAAATTGTTTTCCTGTTACCCATGAAGGGCGGGTGGTTACAGTGTTATTTTCTTCGTTCCTGCCAATCCTACGGGAATTAGTGCCATCAATAGAATTCCCAGCAAAGAGAAGCCTGTTATCCACAGCCCTTCTTCCCAACGGGGCTGATGGTATGTGAAGGTGACAACGTGTTCCCCTGCCGGAACCACCACCCCCATATTAAGCGCGTTCAACCGTTCACGCCGTGCGGCTTGCCCATCAATTTCAATCTCCCAACCGGCAGTATTGGGTTCGGCAATCAGTAACAAAAGCGACCCATTGGCGGAATGTTGTACCCGCAACCGGGCATATCCGGGATGGGTAGATTCTATTGCAATCGTGGCTTGCTCTATTGCTGTATCACTATCTGATGCAAGGGGAGCAATCTCTTTGTCAATAATAGCCGTGCGATAGGGATCGAGGTTGTTGGCTTGTAAACGGCGGTAAAGCGCATTGCGTCCTTCGACTTGTTCAACCTCGCCTACCCACCATACGTAAGGGAATGATGGAACGATTCGATGCAAATGGCTTGCCGCGCCGGAATCGGAGGCAACCACATGCTCATAAAGGGTTGGCTCATTTTCCGCAAGGTTGATGTCTGCGACAACGTGAGTAACGTTTAGCAATTGGAATTGGCGTACTGCCGGAACATTCTCAAAAAAAGTTTGACTGTTGGCGAGGCGGAGCGGTTCGTTGCCTCCCAGTAAATTAAAGCCCCAATACATACCATCATTATTTTGGGGAATAGGACTGCCTACCGTTGCGATACGTCCTAAGGAATCTTCGGTGAATAAGGTTTGTACCACTTCGTTTTCACGGGGTAAGGTGCTTTCATAAGACGCGCCAAGATGGGGAGCACGGGTAACGGTAAACAGGTCTACTATTACAAGCACTATCAACCCGATAAGCGCAACGGGTGTGGCGGCAGTTCGATGTATCCATGCCAACAGTCCCCAGCTGAATACCAGCATCACTAAAAAGAAAGTGTAGCGGTCAAAAAAGCTGGTAAATACTTCGACATTTACGGAAAATTGTGAAATCGCAAGGGCGCGAAACCACCAGATGGCTAATAGCGGAAGCAGAAAAAAAGGCAAAGCCCAGCCGAGACGGCGAATGTGCGTTTCGCGACGGTTGGATGCTTCTGCGGCGGAACCAGCCTTCCCAAGGGCAGAAATTCCCCATGCCGCCAGCAGACTGATACCCCACGCCCACCAGATTAAGATTCGTTCCTGGCTCCGCACACTCCCAAAACCGGGCGCACCCAGATAAAGTGCGTCATACAATATGCTGTTGCCTCCCAGCGATAACAAAAGGCTGACCACCGCGACCCCACCCCAAAAGCGTTTTTCGGCTTGCTGTGTATGGGTGAAAAACCCGATTCCTGCTATCACGAGGGTTGAAATCCCTACATATAAGGGAGTAGCACCCACCACTTTGGGAAGGAGTATTTCCAACAATTCCGCCCACGTCTGCCCACTGCTTGTAAATTCGTAGGTAAGCGTTTCGCGGGTAGATTCTTCGATAAAAGCGAATGTTGGCAGAAGTTGAATCGCCGCACTTCCCACGCCTAACCCCAGCATTAAAGCGACCACCCAACCCCGTTCTAACCAGCCCTGCCAACGGGTGCCATTGGCACGCCATAAAAGAAAAACCGTGTATGCCACTGCCAGATAGACCAGATACAACACACTTTGCGGATGCCCCGCCAGTACCGCACACCCTGTTACCAATGCGCCAATCGCTCCGCTTACCCGTCCTCTATAGGAGGTAGACCCCTCAATCGTGAAACGAATTGCAAAAAGCAACCACGGCAACCATGCCACTGTTTCCAAAATGGTGACCTGTTGTAGAGGAAACCCCGTTAAATATCCCCCAAAACCAAAAACGATTGCCCCAAACAACGCAGGAGAAATTCCCAATTTCAACCCAAAGCGTATAAACAGATAAGTGCCCAGCATTGCCCACCACAGATGGGCAACCACCTCCATCTCAAGGGCGAATAAAGGGTAATCTGCACCCCATAAGAGTGCGTTTAGAAGTGCAGGCGGGTAGAAGGTTGCCGCTTGCGGGTCTGCCAGACCCGGTTGCCCTCCGTAAATATGGGGATTCCAGAAAGGCAATTCACCGGTTGCCAGTGTGGTCGCGACGAAATGGCGTAAGGGGAAATATTGGTCAGTAAAATCACCACGAGGAAAGGCGAGTCGGTCTTCAGGGTTGGTGGCAAAGAGCCTCCAGAAGAAAAAGAGTGTTAAAACCGTCAGCAGTCCAATAGCAGTGACATCTTTAAGCCACGTTGGGACTGTATTGTGTGATGGGGGTGGGGTAGACAAACCTAAACTCCGCGAATACTTTTGCCATTGGACAGGAGGCGTTTCCCTCTTTGTGATTAGGATAAGAGGGTTAACGGTGAATATTCGCCCCTGTCATGCAAAAAGATTAGTCGCAGAATTGTACGCCAAATGGGGAAGGGTCAAATCCGAACGGGAAGTGGGTATGGGGATTGACCAACGCGCCTTCAAATGTCGCGCCGCGCAAGTCGGCACGGATCATATTCGCGCCGCGCAAATCGGCTCCATCTAACCGACAACGCACCATATCTGCCCCGATGAGGCGGGCTTGGCTTAAATTGGCGCGATACAGGTTCGCGCCCCACAACGTTGCGCCCTGCAAATCGCTCTCCACAAAAGAGGTTTCTTCCAAATTGGCAGAAATAAAACTGGCGAGGCGTAGCATTGCGCCCTGAAATTGAGCGTAGCGGAGGTTGGCATGACCTAAGTTCGCCCCTGTGAGGTTGGCACGTTCAAAATTGCACGCCTGCAAATCTACTGCCCACAGGTTAATGCTGGGCAAATGCGCCTCAGTCAAACTACCACCGGAACGAAGCAGGGCGCGGATTTGCTCTTTGGTCATGGGATACCTCTTGGGTTTATCATTTTGATAGGGATGGTTGGTAGTATTGTATCATTTATTGTCTTAAGATGATAGGGATTGGAGGCACAAAGTTTTGTCGGGATATACTTCTCAGGTATGCTGAACCCCTCATAACCTTTATATATGGTGATACCTTTTATGACCACGATTGAACCCTTCGCACCGATTCACGGTGTTAAAATTGCCCGACTCATTGCCCGCCAAGATGAAAGGGGGCAATTTATCGAAACCTTCCGCAAAGAATGGTTCCCGGAACGGAGTTGGGAGAAAATTCAGACCAACCGCTCCGACAGTAAGGCAGGCGTTCTACGCGGATTGCATTACCACCATCGTCAGGTGGATTACTGGTATGTCCCCTTTGGTACGATTCGAGTGGGATTAGCCGATTTGCGCCCCGATTCACCTACCTATATGCAAAGTACCGTTCTCGAATTGGGTGAAAGCAACCCGGTAGGGCTGTTTATTCCCATCGGGGTCGCGCATGGCTTTGTTGCACTCACGGATGCCACGTTGACCTATCTGGTGGACAATTACTATGATAATTCCGATGAGAACGGGGTGGCGTGGAATGATCCTCAGTTAAAGGTGGAATGGGGCATCACCGACCCATCGCTATCAGGGCGCGACCAACAAAACCCCTTTCTACGCGATATTCCGGCGGATAATTTGCCTCACTAACAGTGGTGTGTAGCGAGCACAAATTGCTGAATCCGTTATGAGCGATGGAGTACAATCTATTGACAGAAAACGGAGAGATTTCCCTTCACTCCATGCAATATGCACCGCTTCTATCTGATTTCTAAAAGGTAAAGATTGGTTATGGACAATGCTACTATCGCCGTTGCACTGGAACGTATTCAAAAAGTGATGCCCACATGGGAAACGCCGCTTGTGGATGCCATGGGGTCAGCGGGGGAAAGCCCCTATCGTATTTTAATTGCCACCCTGTTAAGTTTGCGTACCCGCGATACCGTAACGGCGGTGGTTGCGCCGAAATTATTTGCACGGGCGGATACTCCTACAGCGATGTTGGCATTGCCGGTTGAAGAACTGCGCGAGATTATTCACCCCATCACCTATTACAATAATAAGGTAGAGACGATTCGGGAAGTGTCACGACTTATTATCGAAAAATATGATGGCAAAGTGCCGGATGATTTAGATGAGTTGTTGTCTATGCCGGGGGTGGGGCGCAAAACCGCCAATCTGGTGATTACGGCGGGTTACGACAAATTGGGAATCTGCGTAGATATTCACGTCCACCGTATTTGTACCCGATTCGGCTATGTACAGACGAAAGACCCGGACAAAACCGAAATGGCATTGCGGGAAAAACTGCCTATAGAATACTGGAAACGTATTAACGGTCTGCTGGTATCGCTGGGACAAAACGTTTGCCACTCTACCAGCCCTAAATGCAGTATTTGTCCCGTTAATGATTTGTGCGAACGGGTTGGTGTAACCCGCAGTCGTTAGGCTCTAAACACACCCTGTACAAATTATAAACATTCGCTAAACAAATCGCCGCTTTGTGATAACGGTCACTACCAATACCGCTTGCTTGATATACGCTACTGCAAGGGTTGGTGTTCTCCAACACCTGAGTGAATCAGACGAAAGTAATCAACGAACAATACAAACACTGAGGAGTAGCGAATGAAAAAGGTTCTGTCTGTACTACTGGTAGCGGTATTTATGGTTGTCGGTATTCTTCCGGCGGCGGCACAAGGCGAACAAACCATTGTCGAAATTGCGGCAGGGAATGACGATTTTGAAACCCTCGTCACGGCTGTCACCGAAGCGGGGTTGGTAGAAACGTTGAGTGGCGCAGGTCCCTTCACGGTATTCGCCCCGACCGATGATGCCTTTGCCAAACTGCCCGCCGGAACATTGGAAAGTGCTCTTGCCGACACCGATATGCTGACCAGCATTCTTACCTACCACGTAGTTTCCGGTGAAGTGCTTGCCGCCGATGTGGTCGAATTGAACGGTCAACAAGTGGCGACTGTGAATGGCGAAAGCGTAACGATTACCGTAGAAGGTGACACCGTGATGGTGAATGAAGCCACCGTGACCGCCACCGATATTCAAGCATCCAATATCGTTCTCGGCTGCATGCGCATCAAACAGCT
>CBKYSX010000319.1:0-5323 GCA_966690745.1 uncultured Ardenticatenales bacterium | reverse complement strand
GGGGGTTACAATATACATCGCCATACGAAAGCTGTCCGGGGCAAATGTGGGTTCAACGGTGGTACGCCAGCCCCAATCCGGTCCGGGTGGCACTGACCAATAGCCCAACACATTCACCATCTTGCTGTTATCCCCCGTCGCGCGACTCACAAGTACTTTGTCCCCCATATGCCACGAATCAATCCAGTGGGCGATAGTGGTATCGCTATCCCCCTCATGCCCGAACAAAATAGAGCCTTCCTGGGGTTGATTATTATAGACCCACGTATAATCAAAACGCACAAAACGCCCTCCCAGAATGGGTGTAACGGTTGTGGTAGAGGGAGAGTCTACGGGAAGATGATTATTATTGGGGTCTTGTAGAGTATAGGTACCCTGCCAGTTGCCGGACAATGGGTGTAGGAGTGAGAATGCCGTCATGAGAGTTTCCTTTCGCAGGATATTTTCATTTCCGTTGTACCACACTCCCGCGTCAAAATTTAGAGAACTCTGCACACAAGCCAGTTAAATCTTTACAAAATCTCGTTGTATTTCTTTAACACATCATCCAACGCTTCCCGCAACACACTTGCCTCATTGCGATTGAGTGTTTTCGCCAGTTGCGCTAACCGTTCCAATTGTGTCTGTGTGTAATAGCTGGTCTTGGTAATCATGCGACTGTCACTCAATGGTAATGCCACTTTATTCCGTCCGGTAGACTTCGCCAGATAAAGAGCCTGGTCCGCTTCACGCATCAACTCTGATTCTTGTTTGGCATGGAGTGGGAAATTTGCTAATCCTACACAACAGCTCACTTGTAAATCGGGGTAGGCTTCCCAACGATGAGCCAGCAATTGCCGACGTAATTCCTCAAAGAGCGTAAATGCATCATCCAAGCGCATTTCGGGCAATATCCCCGCAAATTCATCCCCGCCGTACCGGGAGATTAGTGCCCTTTCGGGCAGAATTTGTTGTAGTAAGCGGGTTGCCTCCAGAAGCACACTATCTCCTCCCTCCTTTCCATAGGTAGCATTAATCGTATCGAAGTAGTCCAAGTCTAGTAAAAAAATGCAAACACTTTCCTCTTTCGTTAGCGCATCCGGCAATATCGTTTCACGTAATAAGTAGCGAAAGTAAGTGGGTGTTAGCAGATTGGTAAGTGGGTCTTGGGTGGGTAATTCAAAGGATGGTGGATGTTCACTCATAGTCATGATTTCTCCAATGCGCAATATACATATGTATAATAATATACATATGTATGTTGTAAACAAGAGAGATAAAAGTACCACGCCGTAGGTCGTGGTACTTTTACAGGGTATTTTTATCGGAAAGGTTATGTTCTATTATGCCAATCCCGATTTTTGCCACACCATTTTGCCGACGAAGAAGGGACCCATTTTTTGCATATGTTGGGAGGTCTGCCCGGTTTTTCGCATTGCCTGTACGATAGAGGAAAGGGGAAAGAGTTCGGGACCGAGGAGGGCAACCGTAAAATCGTTGTCCTGTTTGTCCAGACCGTAGGAGGCAAGGCGAATATCAGTTCCGTAACCAGCCGCGCCATAGGCACGCCCGATACTGCCATGTTCGCGGAGCAGGGCGAATTGCTCTTCCTGATTCAACTGTTCAAAGGTTCCAAAGCGGCGCAGGGGATACCAGATTGCCCAGGGGTACGCCGGGTTGCATACTTTAAGGCGCGGTTCTACGGCAAGGTGATGTTCGACATCTCGTTCGTAGCCAATCGAATAGGTACGTCCGAACATGGTGTATTCAGGTTTGGGGGTTAGGGTGGCAAAGGGTGGTTCGTTTAGGAAAGTTCGCACCTCGTTGATGAAATAGTCAGGCTCTTCGCTGAAGGTAAGCAATCCTACACCACGCGGATCGTTCAGGTCGTGGTATAGCACCCCTACCAATCCTGATGAGTCTAATGCCTCGATCAAGGCACCTGAATGGGGCACATCCCCGAAGGCGTAAAATTGCATGAACAAGCGGCGGTGGGTGGAAGCGGGGTCGCCTGCTTTGTTTTTCCCTTTTTCGCTTAAATCCAGTGGTTGGTATTGGTCAGCCATAAATCTCCCCAATAGTGATAAGTGGTTAGTGGACAGTGATAAGTGAACGGTACGGCTCTCGCCGCTCTAACAGTGATTAAGAAAATACCCGCGTACCCCCGACCTAAAGGACGGGGCAAAGAAATACGGATACCTTGCAACGGAACCCCCGTATTCGTTAGCCCCACCCTATAGGACTATAGATTACCCACAAGTATTTCACCCCTCATTTTAAGGACGACTCTGGTAGGGGCGGGTCATCGGAATGAAAAGCCATCCACCCAGCGTTAAAGACCCGCCCATGTCTCAAAATGGGGCGTGGGTTGGCGGCAACGGCGGGCGGGTGTGCCCTCTATTAGGGTAGACATGCCATTCCGACCACCCGCCCCTACCCCCGAATCCATATGATTTGTAGGTAATCCTTAGTCCTTTAGGTTGGGAGACATTCCCTTACACCGGTAGTTCTCTTAACATAACCTGCAGTACCCGTTCCGCCGCCGCTTCGCCGGAGGCGATGCAATCGGGAATCCCTACCCCACGATAGGCGGCTCCCGCGAGGGCAAGGCGGGGATGCTGTTCCAGCCGCGCCTCGATTGCCGCGAGACGGTCAAGGTGTCCGAGGGTGTATTGTGGCATTCCCTTATACCAGCGATGGATTCGGGTCAATAGCGGTTCTGCTTCAATCGCCAGCGTCTCGCGCAGTTCGGTTCGCGCCATTTCGATAAGCGTTTCATCAGCGAGAGTGGTGGGGTCTGGTTTGCCCGCCCGCCCGATAAAGACACGGAATAGGGTTGTGCCTTCGGGGGCACGTCCGTGCCATTTATTGGAGCTGGCGGTGGCGGCAAGAATATCTGTATCCTCTACGGAGGGGATGACATAGCCCCGTCCTGCTAACCTCGAAGAGGCTTCCCCATTAGAAACCGGGTTTTCAACGGCAGAAACTCGGTTTCGTTCCGCCGAAACCCGGTTTCGTTCTTCCATAAATGCCAGCGTCACAATCACCGAGGAGGCATAGGGGATTTGCCGATGGAGCGTTGCCAATTCAGGATCAAGGGTTTCTACCAACTCAGCCGTGACAAAAGCGGGAGTAGCGAGTATGAGCGTATCGGCGTGAAGCGTAGTATCGTCGGAAAGAGTAAGGCAGTACCGGGTATCGGGTATTGAGTATTGAGAAACGGCGGAATGATGCGGGGTATGTGGTACATGGTATAGCCCGCTCTCCGCTTTCCCGAACATAGGTGGACGTGCCTCCCCCTCTTGGGAGGGGGTCGGGGGGTGGGTTGCCTTTCTCGTATCAAGAGCGACAACGGAACACCCCAACCGAAAATCTACGGTAGGAGTAAGGTGTGCTACAAGCGTTTCGACCAGTTCTGCCGTGCCGGAGGGGAGAGTAACGAAGGGAGGTAGGGTTTCTTTAGAAGAAGGGGTAGAGGTTTGCTGTAATCCTGCCACCAAACTGCCGAATTGCGTTTCCAGCGTCCGCAGGTTGGGGAAGGTGGCTTGGATGCTGAGTTGGGTGGCATCTCCCGCGTAGATTCCAACCATCAACGGCTCTATCACCTCCTGGAATACCTCTTGTCCCATGCGACGGGTCATAAAGGCGGCGATAGATTCATCGCCATCGTCCATACGGGGTGGAATCGCAGACTCAGCCGCCCACCGCGTCCGCCCCGCTTCCGAGAGCAAAGTAGAACGTTCCAACGCTTCGAGATTCGTGGGAACCATCCCCGTAATCCCTTCAGGCAAGGGGTGCAGTGCACCATGCCGTTTGATAAAGGCATCGGAGAATTGGGCATTACGTCCTTGCAAGTGATCCCCCAACCCGATTTCCCGCGCCAACCCTACGCCACGCGGCTTGCGGCTCAAAAAAGAGTCCGGTCCGGCTTCGATCACAAATCCATCAGCGGTGCGTTCGGTTTGGATTTTGCCGCCGGGGGTTGCTTCCTTTTCAATCAGGGTGATGGCGAGGTCGGGGTCGGATTGGCGTAGATGGTAGGCGGCGGCAAGCCCCGTAATGCCGCCGCCAATGATGACGATGTGTTGCATAAAGGCATTGGGTGTTGAGTATTGGGTATTGAGAAAACGACCCTGCTATACTCCTTCTCTACTGCCAAAGACAATAGAAGGTTGGTTTTGCCGTTTCTCAATACTCAATTCTCAATACGCTTCAGGCAGGCATACCCACCCAATGATTCAACTTCTCCTGCACCAGCTCCGCCAGTTGCGCGATGAACAGAGGGTCGGTATTGAGGGCGGGCGGGCGGACAAGGCGGATGCCGAGCGATTGAGCGACTTCCTGTGCTTGAATGTCAATATCAAAAAGAATTTCAACGTGGTCGGAAACGAAGCCGATGGGAACACTGACGATGTTTTTTACCCCCTGTCGGGCAAGGTCGGCGATATGGTCTTGCAGTTGGGGTCCGAGCCAGGGTTCGGGGCTTCGTCCGGCAGATTGGTAGCTCCACGACCATTGGTCATCGCGCAATCCGGCTTCGGTGGCTATCAAGGCGGCACTTTCGCGCAATTGGCTATCGTAGGGGTCGCCTTCTTTGAGGATTCGCACCGGTAGACTATGGGCGGAGAGAATGACATGGACGGCTTCGTCCGGCGGGAATTCGGCAAGCCCTTCCCGTACTCGATTGGCGAGCGCGGTGATGTATTTGGGCGCGTCGTGATAGCTCATAATGTGCTGAAATTCGATGTCCGCGTGAACCATCTTCAGGGCTTCTTTGATTTTTTTCTGGTATTTGGCAATGCTCATACTGCTGAAATGAGGCGCGAGTACGAGGCTAATGGCGTGGGTGATGCCATCGTCTACCATCTGGCGTACCGTTTCCTCAATCCAGGGCGACCAGTGGCGCATTCCGAGATAAAAGCGCACTTGGGTCGGGTCGAAATGGGCGGCAAGCGCATCCATTTGCGCGTGCGTCATTGCCAGCAATGGTGATTTGCCCCCGATTTGCCGGTAGTTGTTGGTGATTTCTTCCAAAACTTCAGGCGTGGTAGGTCGTCCGGCGCGAATATCGGCAAGGTAGCCGGGCAGGTCATCCAGCGAATTGGGTCCGCCGTATGCCATGACGAGAACCCCGATGGGGGGGTGTATGGTGCGTGGTGCGTGGTGCATGATTGTGTTTAACCACAGAGGACACGGAGAGCACAAAGCCCAAGTAAATACATCTCAGTTGATACCGTTCTCTGTGTCCTTTGTGTTCTCTGTGGTGACATTAAGCCGTTGCGACGGCAAGCGTAGTTTGTTCATGAATATAGTCTATCAATCGGCGCACGTTGTCTACGGGGGG
>CBKYSX010000318.1:0-5332 GCA_966690745.1 uncultured Ardenticatenales bacterium | reverse complement strand
CCCAGCCCAAAGCCGACACCGAAGTGATGGACGCGGAAGAGCCGTTGTTCATTCCGTATACTTCCGGCTCGACAGGTCGCCCCAAAGGATTGCTCCATACCCACGGAGGCTACGCCCTCTATACCTCGACCACGCTTAAAGCCGTGTTTGATGTGCGACCCGAAGACCGCTACTGGTGCGCCGCCGACCCCGGCTGGATTACGGGACATTCCTATATCGTCTATGCACCGTTGATTCTGGGCGCAACCAGTTTCATGTATGAAGGCGGACCCGATTTTCCCTATCCCAATCGCTGGTGGCAATTGGTAGAAAAATACGGGATTACGATTATGTATACCGCCCCTACCGCCATTCGCGGCTTGATGCGCTTCGGTGATGCCTGGCCCCGCCGACACGATTTGTCATCACTTCGCTTGCTGGGAACCGTGGGCGAACCGATTAACCCGGAAGCGTGGCGGTGGTATCGGGATGTGATCGGGCGCGGGGAATTGCCGATTATGGATACCTGGTGGCAAACCGAAACAGGCGGCTTTATGATTACGCCTGTGCCGACCCAACCCCTGAAACCGGGGAGTGCCAGCGTTCCCTTCCCCGGTGTCTTAGCGGAAGTGGTGGATGAAGATGGTCATGCAGTAGGTGCGAACGAAGATGGCTATCTGGTGATAAAGCATCCGTGGCCCGGCATGGCGCGTACCATCTGGGGCGACCCCGACCGCTTTGTGCGCCAGTATTGGGAAAAATACTTCAATCAGAAATATTACCTGACCGGGGATGCCGCCCGCCGCGATGAAGATGGTTTCTTCTGGATTATCGGGCGCACCGACGATGTGATTAAAGTATCCGGCTACCGCTTGGGGACGGCGGAAATCGAATCGGCGTTGGTGGCGCACCCGGCAGTGGCGGAAGCCGCCTGTATCGGGGTCCCCGATGAGGTCAAAGGCAATGTGATTCATGCCTACTGTATTCTGGTGGCAGGGCATGAGGGCAACGATGCACTGGTGAAAACGCTCAAACAGCACGTCCGCGAACAGATGGGTCCGATTGCGGTTCCCACTCAGATCACCTTTGTGCCGGGTCTGCCCAAAACCCGTTCGGGGAAAATCATGCGCCGCCTGTTAAAGGCGCAGGTCATGGGACACGATACGGGGGATACGAGTACGTTGCAGGATTAAGGAAGTGCATCGCTCATAGTGCATACTGCATAAACGACAATCAGTGAAGATAGATTGTTTATGCAGTATGCACTATCTCCATTTAGGATGTTGGACAAATCTATAGCATTGATGGGATTATTGGTAGTATGGTTAATGGGATGTCAAACCATACCCCCGACACCCCAGCCCCAGGTGGTTGCCACATATCTCACCGCCGAAGTGGTAGGGACGTTGGCTAAAGGCGAAGGATGTGTCCGTATCAACACGGTCAATGAAAGTTTTGGAGTGGTGTTTCCGCCGGATGCTTCTATCACTGAATTGGAAAATTTGGTGACGATTGTGACAGGGTTGGCAACCAATACCCCGCGTGAGGTCAATATACCGTTTGGAGAGTGGGTAAGGCTAGGTGGCGGCGAAGTCGAATCGTTGCCACCTACGCTGGATGAAAGGGTGAGCGATTCGTGCGAAGCCCCCTATTGGGTATTGGGCGAAACTATCAATCGAGTCCCGTAGAAAAAAGTAGGGGCGGCTCATCGGAATGAAGAGCGATACACCCATCGTTAAAGACCCGCCCACATCCCAAAATGGGTCATGGATTGGCGGCAACGGCGGGCGGGTGTGCGCTCTATTAGGGTAAATACGCCATTCCGACCACCCGCCCCTACATCCCACATAGAACACTTGGATTTGAGCGTAATCCTTAGTTCTTACAGGGCAGAGGCGGATTACGCGATTTGTTATTTAACCTTCATCATCCCCACTCCGCTTTTTCATTCATCAGCTTTATGGATTAGTGGTGGCGGTTTCCGCCCGTTCAATTTCCCACTCCATCCGAATCTTCATTTTGTGGAGGTTGGGAATTTTGTTCATCAGATTAAAAAGTTCGATTTCTTTGTTCAGTTTGGGAAGTGCCTCTTCAAATTGGCGCACCGCCCATGCCCAATCCTGTTCGGCGCGGTCATCCAGTGCACTGGCAAGGGTAGCATCCTGCGGGCGTACTGTCTCTGCCTCATCATGCAGGCGGCGGCGGCGCATGGCATATCGTGCCAGGCGGGTGCGCTGTACTTCCAATTGCTCTTCGATTTCCCGTTTTTTCATCAGGAAGGGGGGCGCGTTGCCGCTATTCTTCAGAACTTTGTTTGCCAGTGCCCGCTCACCTGCCCACGTTTCCGTACCATCCTCGGTGAGGGGTTTATTTTTCGTATTGGGTGGGTCAAATTCTCCCCGTTCCCGCGCTTCCGCGATAATTTTATCTATCAGGGATTCATATTTGCTATTCATGGTCTCCTCTATCGCTCACCATTACCTCTCCAAATTGTTTCCGTCTGACCCCCCTTTGTCAATTTACCATGCACCCCTTTATCGGTGCGATGTGTCATATCCCCATGAACAAAAATAGCGGGCGATGTGGGGTTGAAAAGCTCCACATCGCCCGCTATGATTTTTGGTCGCTTTTATGTTAGTCCCCGACCGGAACCGGTTGTGGAATGATCGTTTTTTCGCGCCGCCGTTCGCTTGCCCACCAGAGATAAACCCATTCGGCAACCAGAGAGGCGGAAAAAGCAATTGCGGCACTTATCGCGCCCGCCGCCGACACAATCAACGGCAACCCCAAAACCAATGTTAGTAAAGTTGCCATATTCAATGCCACCGCCCCGGTAATCCATTTGGTCTGTTTGCGGTGAATCAACAGCGAACGTTGCCACGAAATCAGCGCGTTCAAGAACGGAACAGGCGCAAGCAGAATCGTGGGGATAATGGACATCGCCACGAGGTCCGGCGACAAGCCCGAGATATTGCCATACCACCAGGGAGCAAGGGCTGTTACGCCGAACAATAAAAAGCCACCCCCCGCCGCCACTGCCAGTGTCCACGCAAAACGGCGCAGAAGCGGATATGCCGATTCATTGCGAAGTAGGGCAACCCCCACCTCCTGGAAGGCAATCCCTAAACTTCGCCCGATAAAGGTCACGGACATCACCACAGGCCAAATCGCCAGAGATTCCAACGCCTGCGGGGCACGGCTCAACCCGAAGGAGACAATCGGCATCCCCGCCATTGTGACAAAGGTAGAAACTGCCAAAGGCACGTAGAAGGACAACAGGCGTTCCCATGTTAGTTCTTCATCTTCTGCTGTCGTTTTGGGAATTTCATTCTGAATGGTGGGGCGTGCCAGCCAGTATGCCACCGCCGCACCTATCGTCACGCCTACGCTTAACGCCACGCCACCCACCACCGCCCCCGACCATTGTTGGAGCCACAACCCCCCCAGCAAGACCAGAACGGTTGCCGCAAGGCGCACGATAATCACCTGTGTGACTTTACCGGGATGCCCATACCGAATCATCGTGCCTTCCCACATGCGCCGGTAGGCAATCATGGGGGTCCAGAGGAACATTGCCAGAAATGCCTGGCGGCTCGGTTCGATGACTTCGAGCGGTGCGCCGACCCATTCCCGCAAAATGAAGGCGTAAGCAGGGGTCAAACACAGCAGAAGGTGAACCGCGGCAAAGCCCCATGCCAGTATGTGGGTGAATTGGAGCAGACGGTTGTAGGATTGGCGATGCCCC
Source organism: uncultured Ardenticatenales bacterium (assembly GCA_966690745.1). Lineage (GTDB taxonomy): Bacteria > Chloroflexota > Anaerolineae > Ardenticatenales > Ardenticatenaceae > CBKYSX01. The sequence goes on along the minus strand of CBKYSX010000318.1, from coordinate 1,608 downwards.
GACAGGGCGGTGCCGCCCGTCAGGAGCATAATTACGGGGGATTCGACAATCAACGCCCAGGAGAAGGTTAGTCCGAAGGCGGCGAGGTTCAGCTTGGCATCGGGCAACCGGGAGACAACGGCAGTGATGGAGGGTTGTTCCGCCGCCATAATTAGCCACATCACGGCAAGTGGCACCCAGAACCAGAACACCCGATTCAGGGAGAGACGAGATTTATCGGTCATATATCAGTCCATAAAAAAAGAGCGGGGCGGTCATTGCCCCGCTCTCATGATTGTACTCTTAATCCACAAGAAGCGGGAACGCCTTCATCCCCGGATAGTATGCCGTAGAGCCAAGTTCTTCTTCGATCCGAAGGAGTTGATTGTACTTGGCTACGCGGTCGGTGCGGGCGGGCGCACCGGTTTTGATTTGTCCCGCATTGAGTGCCACGGCAATATCGGCAATCGTGGTGTCTTCGGTTTCGCCTGAACGGTGGCTGATGACGGCGGTCCAGCCCGTGCGTTGCGCCATTGTGACGGCGGCAATGGTTTCGGAAAGCGAGCCGATCTGGTTCACTTTTACCAGAATGGAGTTGGCGGCTTTCATCTGAATCGCTTTTTCAAGGCGGGTCACATTGGTGACGAGGAAATCATCGCCGACCAGTTGGACTTTGTTGCCCAATCGCGCCATCAATTTCTGCCAGCCTTCCCAATCATCCTCAGACAATCCATCTTCCAATGAGATAATCGGGAATTGGTTGCACCACCCTTCCCACAGGTCAATTAATTCATCGGAGGTAAGGGTTTTGCCTTCTCGGGCAAGCACATACTTGCCGTTTTCATACAATTCCGTGACTGCCGCGTCCATCCCTAAGTAAATATCTTCGCCGGGGGTGTAACCCGCCTTTTCAATCGCTTCCATAATGACTTCAAAGGCTTCCACGTTGGTTTTCAGCGACGGGGCAAAGCCGCCCTCGTCGCCGGTGTTGGTGCTGTATCCTTTTTTCTTCAGCACACTTTTCAGGGCGTGATAGACTTCCACCCCCATTTGCACCCCCTGGCTAAAGGTTTCCGCGCCAACCGGCAAAACCATGTATTCCTGAAAATCGGTGCTGTCGGCGGCGTGTTTGCCACCGTTTAGAATGTTCATCATGGGTACGGGCATAGTATAGGCGGCAACACCCCCCAGATAGCGATAGAGCGGCTGGTTCAATCCTTGCGCCGCGGCTTTTGCCACGGCAAGGCTCACCCCCAGAATTGCATTCGCGCCGAGGTTGGCTTTGTTGGGGGTTCCATCCAATTCAATCAACATTTGGTCAATGGCAAGTTGTTCCGTGGCTTCCCAGCCAATCAACTCATCGCTAATGCGGGTATTGACATTGTTGACTGCCCCTTCCACCGATTTCCCGTTGTAATAATCCTCATTGCCGTCACGCAATTCGTGCGCTTCGTGCGCTCCCGTACTCGCGCCACTCGGAATAGCGGCACGTCCAATCGCCCCCCCCGCCAACATCACTTCTACTTCTACCGTCGGGTTGCCCCGCGAATCCAAAATCTGACGGGCAAAGACATTATCAATCATCAGGTCGTTCATAGGGAGCTCCTGTATATCTCGCTTATGTGGGTG
>CBKYSX010000317.1:0-5392 GCA_966690745.1 uncultured Ardenticatenales bacterium | reverse complement strand
ATAGGCAGAATGGCTATCCACGCGCCGTGCCACCGAATCCGCGACATGATTACGTTCGTCGGCGGGCATTACGAAGGCACGCCATTTGTCATCCAGTCGTCGTTCGACGATGGTATCTACCAGATCATTAATGCGCGTCCACTGTTGAGTGCCAATCACGCCATCCAGCCACGGCACTTCTTCGGTCAGGGTTGCCCCCACCCGTTCAGAAAGACAGCCCGCCGCCACCAGAATCTGGTGCTCCTGCTTATCCACTCCCAACTTGCTCAGCACATCTACCGATTCGTTCCGCGCCGCCTGTAAAAAGCCGCACGTATTCACAATCAGCAAATCGGCATCGTTTGGGGCAGTAGTACGGGCGTGACCCGCCCCTGTCAAGAGGGTAGACATTCCTTCGCTATCCGCGATATTTTTAGCGCAACCGAGTGTTATCAGATGATATTTCATAAGGTGATATCGTTATTCTTTGGAAACGTGCATCGTGCATAGACGACCCTTTTGGATGCTATGCACGATGCACTTTAGTTGGCGGTAGGGGTGGCTTCAACAGGTTGCCCGGTGCCGGGGTCTATCACCCAAAGGCGGTTGACGACCGCGCCGGGCGCACCCAGGGTTCCAAGTTCCTGCCCGTTCAGCGTTACCACCACGCCCCCCGCATTGCCAAGCCGCAAGAAGACGCTTTGTTGCCCCGTCCATTCAAAGGTTTCTCCTTCGTTCAACGTGCGTTCCATGACGGCAACATCGCTGTTGTCCACATAGACCTGCGTCCAGGAGGGCGCAGTAACCCGTAGTGCCAACACAATCCCTTGAACGGGTTCGGGGGTGTTGGTGGGTTGCGCTGTTGCGGTGAGGTCGGGGGTGGGCGTTCGCGGCGGCAATGTGGCAGTGGGAACGGGGGTACTGGTCGGTGTATTATCCGGCGCAAGCGCAATAGCCTGGGTCGCCGTAGCCTCCGGTACCGTTGCGGTCGAAGCCACCTCCCCACCCGCCACAATCGCGGTAGGGGTAGCAGTCGGAAGCGGCAAATAGGCGGCAAACCGATCCAGCAACATCGCCCGTTGCCCCGGTTGCCACAGGTAATATGCCGCCACCCCCAACATCACAAACAGCAACACCATCAAAATAATCCGCCCGAACGGGAAACTGGTATCCCGCAACGGCAACGATAAAATTTCCGTCTCACGCGAGGCGGATGGGTTTACAATCGGAACGACACTTTCTGTAGGGGGAAGCAGTTCATTGGCGTTTAAGCCCAGAAACGATGCGTAGTTTTTCAGAAAGCCCCGGACATAAATATCACCGCCGAGGAGGGTGTAATCGTTATCTTCAAGTGCCTGGAGAAAGCGTTGCCGGATTTTGGTGCCTTCCTCCGCTTGCGCGAGGGTCAACCCACGCTGTTCACGGGCGGCTCGTAATGCCGCGCCGACATCATTGGTCATGCAAAACCTCGTTATACAGGAATAAATGGCTCGTGAGTTGTGCGGTTGTCCATCCCGGGCAAAGAGTACGCGGTTGAGGATGATTTTAGGGGACAATCCCCTCTCAAATCACCCCTTTTTTACCCTTCAACGGCGTATCTCTATCTAGTCACAAAAAGATGGTCGTGAAAGAGATGGGGGTGCGGTAACACGAACAGCCAACGGTGGAGTATAGGCAGAGGATAGCGGTAGGTCAAGTGTGTTCCAAAACGCTTTTGATTTCAATTCCCCCCGTGCTATACTTGCCCGCTTGTAGAATAAGGCATCCTCGAACCGTCAAAGTCGGCAAATCGCCCCAGCGAGGATTGAATACCCAAACGAATGCTGAATCAAAATTCCAAAAGTAGCACCACCGACCTCATTTTAACCGTGATGTTGGTGGTTTTCATTGTTGCCGGGCTGATTGGCGCGTGGACGCTCTATCAAAATACCCGCACCTTTGTCGCCACCAGCCAACTCCCCATATTCCCCCGTGCTGATGGGAATGCCGCCGCATTACCCACCCCGGACAGAGTTGTTGCGACCAGCACTCAGGCTCCCGAAGCAACCCCCGATAGCGAAGAAAGCGAAAGCCCGACCGAGCCGGTAGCCGTTGCCACCGGAACGCCCAAACCCGCCGCCGTTCCGCAATTGGACGAACCCCTCACGATTCTGTTGATGGGGATTGACCTGCGCCCGCAAGAGGCAGATATTCCCCGGACCGACTCGATGATTTTACTGCGGTTAGACCCTGCCAGCGGCGAAGTGGGAATGCTTTCCTTCCCGCGTGACCTGTATATTACGATTCCCAATTACGGGGATGGCGAATATCTGGACCGTATCAATATGCCGTACCGCCTCGGTGAATTGTACGATTACCCCGGCGGCGGTCCCGCATTGGCAAAGCAAGCGATCCGGCGCAATTTTGGGATTCAAGTAGACCGTTATGTGACGATGGACTTTAACGGCTTCCGCCGTGTTATTGATGAAATCGGCGGGATTGAGATTGATGTACCCGAAGAATTGGTGGATTACGATTATCCCACCGAAGATTTCGGGACGATGACGGTACGGTTTGAAGAAGGTACGCAGGTGATGGACGGAGAACGGGCATTGATTTACGCCCGTACCCGCAAAAGCAGTAGCGATTTTGCCCGCGCCGAACGGCAACAACAGGTTATTCTTGCGGTGCGCGACAAAGTGTTAAGTCTGGATATTATCCCCTCTCTTACCCCGGCACGGATTGCCAATCTGGCGGCAACCGTGAATGAATCGGTTGCCACCGACCTCTCTGTAGATGAGGTCTTTGCATTGGTTCAAGCGGTGCAAAACGTGGAAACGCGGGATATTAACCGGGCGGTGATTGATTCCAGCCTGATTATTGAATATCGCACCTATGCCGGGGCAGAGGTCTTGTTGCCCCGTTGGAATCAAGTGTTGCCGCTGGTAGAAGAAACTTTTGGCGTGGAACTATTGCCCATTGCCCCGACACCAACCCCACCGCCGCCACCACCTACGGCTACACCGACCCCGCAATTCGTACCGGATTATTCAGGAACCGTGGCGGTACAGAATGCCTCTTCCTTTGATGGGGTTGAAGGCGCAGTGCAATCTACCTTATTAAATGAAGGGTATAACGTCATCGGAGCCAGCCTTGCCACCGAGCGGGGACGCACCGATACAGTGATTCTGATTGGCAATCCCGATGCGCTGGGAACGGCGGAAACCATCGCCCGTCGTTTCGGCTTGGGCATGAACTCCATTCAATATGCGATTGGCGGCGGAGCCGATGTCATTCTTGTGATTGGCGACAATCTGGCAACCTTCTTTGCCGATTCGGTCGTAGAACCAGAAACGACTACGCCCGAAGTCATTCCAACCGTTGTCCCTGAAGTCACAGCCACCGTTGCCCCGCAATAATCTAATTTATGCGCGTATTACTGCAACGGGTTATGTATGGCTCTGTAACCGTCAATCAAGAAATCGTTGGCGACATTGGCGTAGGATTGGTATTGCTGGTGGGCACAACTCACACCGATACCGAAGCCGAAGCGGTTAAACTTGCCCAAAAAATCATCCATCTACGTATCTTTGAAGATGAAGATGGCAAGTTTAACCGTTCCTTGATGGATGTAGGGGGCGAACTTCTGGTTGTTTCTCAATTCACCCTCTATGCGGATGCCCGTAAAGGGCGGCGACCCTCCTTTACCGACGCGGCACGTCCCGAACAGGCGGAGCCGCTGATTGAATTTTTTGTTCAGAGTCTGCGTTCATCCGGGGTAAAAAAGGTGGCTACGGGGCAATTCGGCGCAAAGATGCAGGTGGTCATTCATAATCAGGGTCCTGTGACCATCTGGCTGGATAGCAACGATTTATAGAAATCACCCCTGCTCTGAAGCTGTTCCGGATGCTCCGAAATGTGTTCTGGTTGTCAACATTTCGGAGCATCCTTTATCATCTGCTTGACTTGACGAATACCCTAAAGTCACTACAGTTTAGCCCCGTATTCCATAAGGTCGGGATAAGGTAGGGGCGTTGCCCCTGCTATTGGATAGACCAGAGAGGTAGTCAATGGCAAAAAGTGAGGTCATGTCCCCGACGCGCCCCAACGGGTGGCAAAAGTGGGTCGGACGGTTCATTATTGCCGCAATTGCGGGCGTATTCCTTGGGTGGCTTGCCACCAATGGAACGTTCAGCGATATTCTAAGCGGCAGATTGACCGCAAGCGAAGTTTGGGGACGCTTTCTCACCCTTACCACGATATTTCTGGGTATTTTTATTGAGGCGGCGGCGTTCCTCTTGCTCGGTGTGCTCATGTCGGCAGTGATTCAGGTCTTTGTTACGCCTGATATGCTGGAACGGTGGGTTCCCAAAAATCGTTTCGGTGCGTCCCTGATGGGCGCGTTTATGGGCTTGATTTTCCCCGTTTGTGAATGTGGGAGCGTCCCGGCCGCACGCCGCTTGATGAGCAAAGGCGCACCCGTTCCGTTGGGGGTTGCTTTCCTGCTTGCCGCCCCGGTCATTAACCCCATTGTGATTCTTTCCACATGGGAAGCGTTCGGCGGCGACCCCTGGATTGTCTTCGGGCGGCTGGGCTTTACCGCACTCATTGCGGTGGTGATTGCGCTGGTCTTTAGTTTTCACCCGCAACCGCAAAGCCTGTTGATGCCTGCGGCTTGCCCCGTTCCCGATGACCATCACCACGACCACGACCATGATCACGACCATCATCACCATGATGAACGCCCCAAAACATGGAGTGCGCGGGGCAAAGCCATTGCCGACCATAGTGCCACCGAGTTTTTTGAAATGGGGCAATTTGTGGTCTTTGGCGCATTGATTGCGGCAATCGCCCAAACCATTATCCCGCGTGAAGTCCTACTGGCGATTGGCGGCAATCCTGTTACCTCTGTGCTGGTAATGATGGGCTTGGCAGTCCTGTTGTCCATCTGCTCTACCGTAGATGCCTTTGTCGCCCTCAGTTTTGCCAACACCTTCGGCACGGGGTCAATCCTCGCCTTCCTGGTCTACGGACCGATGATTGACATCAAAGCCGTGTTGTTGTTCACCACCACCCTGAAAAAACATGCGGTCGTACTGTTGGTGGTACTGGCAACCCTACTCGCCTTCCTCACCGCTATATGGGTGAATCTGAATGTGGGATAATGAAAGGAGAAATGGGAAACGCGAAACGACTATCAAAGAATCTTCTTCCGTTTCTCCTTTCTCTTTTCTCATTTCTCCCTTTAAGGAGTCCGATAGATGCAGAGCGCAATGAGCCGAAGCCATCAAGAAGCCGCCCCTAATCCCCTGTTTACAAAGGGACCGGAATTTGCCAAAGCCGCCCTCATCGGGCTAATCGGGGCGATGTTGTTGGTTAAAATTTTTACCAACACCCTTCCCCTGTATGTCCATGTGAAGTACATCCCTTTGAT
>CBKYSX010000316.1:0-5393 GCA_966690745.1 uncultured Ardenticatenales bacterium | reverse complement strand
TGCGCGGTGATGAAGCCTATAAATTCCATTTCGGTGGCAAACCGGAGCCGGTCTATCGTTTGCAAATGAGCAAGGTATGTGAGCCTGTGGTGGGGTAACGATAGGACGCAGAAAGCAGAAAAACACCTTCACAGGAAGAAGGTTGGGGGAAACGTAAGATGCAACTTGACGATAAAACAAACGTATAGTATAGAGTGTAGTGATTACACTAAGCCAACGCCAGAAAACTCGCTTTTGTAGAGCGATACCTATCATAGTCAACGGGATGTCGGATTGATAGCCTTAGCAAAAAGAACGGAAATAGGGAAACGATATGTCACATCAAAGAACGCTGTGTTGCGACCAGGATGTTTGCGACCAACACATTGAACCGGAGTGTCAACGTCCGCGAGCGCGGATTGCGATGATTTCAATGCACACCTGTCCACTTGCGCCGTTGGGCGGCAAGAATACGGGCGGGATGAATGTTTATGTACGGGAACTGAGCCGCGAATTGGGGCGGCGCGGTTATGCGGTGGATATTTTCACCCATGCCCAGAGTTTGGAACGCCCTGTTATTGTTCAGATGGCGCGGAACGTGCGGGTGATTCACATTCAAGCCGGACCCGTCGAACATATTGATAAAAACGATTTGCCCCAATATGTGCCCGAATTTGCCGCCAATATGCAAAAACTGGCGGCGGAAACGGACACCTATTATGACGTGATTTACAGCCACTACTGGTTAAGCGGTATGGTAGCCGAACGTCTGCGCGATGTCTGGGGAACCCCGATTATTCAGATGTTCCACACGTTGGGCAAAATGAAAAACCATGTTGCCCAACGGGTAGAAGAACAAGAAATTGACGAACGGATTGTGGGCGAAAGCCACTTGATGCAAATCGTGGATCGGCTGGTGGCGGCAAACCCGATTGACCGTCAACATATGCTGGAACTGTACGATGCCCCCGCCGACAAGATTACGGTGATTCCCTGCGGCGCGGATATGACGCTGTTCCACCCCGTCCCCCGCGATGAAGCACGGACGGAACTGGGAATTCCCGATGCGCGTAAATTGGTCACCTTTGTCGGGCGGATTGAAGCCCTAAAAGGGGTAGATACGCTTTTCCGCGCCGTGGCGCATCTGGTGGAAAAAGACCCCTCGTGGCGTACCCGCCTGATGGTGGCAATTGTGGGGGGTGTGCCGGAAGATGAAAGCGACGACCTAACCCCCGAAATGCACCGTCTGCGAACCTTGCGTGACGAATTGCGCTTGAAGGATGTGATTTCCTTTGTCGGAGCGCAATCGCAGGAACTATTGCCCTACTTCTATTCGGCGGCGGAAACGGTGGTAATGCCCAGCCATTACGAAAGTTTTGGGATGGTAGCGGTGGAAGCGACTGCCTGCGGTACGCCTGTCATTGCCAGCAATGTCGGTGGCTTGACCTCCACCATCGCCGACGGTAAAAACGGTTTCCTGGTGCCGCCCAAAGAACCCATCGCATTGGCGGAACGTATGGAAACGTTGTTAAACGACTCTGTTCTCCGTGATAAGATGGGAGTAGAAGGGGTCAAACGCGCGCAACGCTTCAGTTGGCTCTCCGTAGCAAACCAGATTGTGCAATTGGTATCGGAACTCCAACGGGAACCCGTCGTCGTTCGATAAAAAGAAGTTTTGTGGCGCAGAACGCTCCGCTTGCACAGATCGTCCTGCGCCACATTATTTCCCGACGAGTGCCAAAATATAGGCGGGGAGTTTCGCCACCCGACTCTGTTTGTCTACACAGATATGGCGGGTGGTGGCGGAAACATGCACCTCGTTGGTGTCGGCATTTACCACTTCATAGGTGAATTGAAGCGCGCGGCTTTTAACCTCGCTGGGGTAGGAACGAACAATAATCGGGTCGCCATAGCGCACAGGTTTGCTATAGCGGGCGTTTACTTCGGTAACGACCAGAAAATACCCTTCTTTTTCCAAATCGGCATAGCGATGCCCCTGCGCGGCAAGCCATTCCGTGCGGGCAACTTCAAACCAGACGATATAACTGGCATGGTGAACCACGCCCATCGCATCGGTTTCGGCATAGCGCACCGCAATGGCGGAATCGTGAACGTACATAAAACCCCTTTGAGTGGTTAGTGAATAGTGAAAAGTGAATAGTGAACGGCAAAGCCAATCTCTATGGACACATTAGCATGAATGAATTGCAGACGTTCACTTATCACATATCACTATCCACGAATCACTCAAAATGACCAAATCCACTATACTGGTGGAATCCAATCAGAACGACGGAGGCAGAGGATGGCAACCGAAATTACGATCAACCGCTCCACCAAAACGATGGTGATGCCGCAGGGCGAAGCGGATAAAATCAAAGATATTGTGGGCGGGCGGATTCGCAAGGTGGGGTCGCTTACCAGTGCGGGCGGCACCAATCGCTGGGTAGCGGGTGGCGATTTGAACGATCTTGCTCAAGTATTGCGCGATGCCGGGTATGAAGTGCAACTGGTGGGGCAGGAAATGGCATACGAAGAAGATGAGGATGAGGAGTGGTGGGCTTAGCCTGTCAAATTGCCTTCAATAAAAGAGCCGCATTTTTGCGGCTCTTTTTCGTGGCGGAGGGGTAAAGGCATCCAGGAAAGGGCAGTTTTACCCGTAATACCCTACGAACATAACCATTTTGGTAGGTACGAGGGTACTGCTAAAACGGGACATCCAGCTCTATACACCCCTGACATTTTGGGCTTTAATGGGGAACGTACCTACTGCTGAGGCAGGGGACTTAATACCAAATACCCATGTGAGCAATCGAAAACAGGTTGCGACCACATGATAGAAAAGCAATAAGAAAACGATTGGAGTACACCTTATGACAAACCGAATTCGCTACACGCTCACCGCATTTTTCGTGTTTGCCTTCCTGCTTTCCTTCCAGACCGTTGCCCTTGCGGATGGCGTAATCGCCCCGCCGGTGCAAACCACCGAAACCGTAGAAGTCACCACCACCCCCGTTGCAACGGGTACGGTAGAAGCCACGGAAACTGTGACTGCCACTGTGGAACCGACCGGAACGGTCGAGGCGACAGGGACCGTAGAAGCCACCAGTACATCCGTAGTCACCGCAACGATGGAAACCACTACGACGATGGGTACCGCAACACCGCAAGCCCCGCAGACCTTGCCGCAAACCGGTAACACCGAAAGCACGGCTCCTGCGGATAACACAACCACGATTTTCGTAATTAGTGGGCTTGCCCTTGCGGGTATCGTGGCTCTGGCGATGACCTTGCGCCGCACCCGTTAAGCGATAAAAGCGAAGTAGCATAGGCTCAACGGTGAGTCATTGAATGAATAAAAAAAGCGGGAGATTCTCTACAGAATCTCTCGCTTTTTTATATGGAAGAGACACTTGTTACTTATTTATCGTGTCTATCCTTTACATACATGCATAAAGCGTCCAATAAGAAATGGACATGGAACATCTGTAATTATTACCTAGAGTATAGATGTACTCATCATTATGGTATAAATCACTCTTTATTTTGTGGCTATTTACCTTTTTAATAGGAAGGTCATCCTTATTTATACTTGCCCGTATAAATAAGTGAAACAGACCTAAAAAGATCCCCACAATAAGAACAACACACGAAAGAAGATAACCCAACTATGAAACCACAATTCCGTCTGCTTCTCGCATTCGCCTGTACCTTCGCATTGCTATTTGCCGTAAATGTCGCACCCTCCGCCAATGCTCAAACCACCACCGAATTGGTGGAAACTTCATTGACGATTCCCGCCAACGGCGAAGTCGAAGTTTCGTTCCAAGGCTTCTGTCTGGATTTCGGCGAACCGTTCCCCACTTCTTTCGGGCAACCGGGGGAACGTGCCGACGATGATATTCTGCGCGTATTAAAGACCGCTCTGTTGGATGGCACCGCCGACGAAGACCCCTTGACCCTCAACCTTGCCATCTGGACCCTGCGCGAAAACCGCACTATCGAAGATTTGTACCCCACGCTGGATAGCACCTTAACCGAACAGGTCAATGACCTACTGGGACGCAGTGAAAGTGCCACTGTTGCGCCGTTGGCAACCGATCTCGGTGTTGCGTTAGACCAGGCTGTTGCCGATGGGCAAGTGGAAGTGACCAGTGCCGACTTCAATTTCGATGAATCGGCTCCGGTTGCCGTCCCCGAAGATGAAGGACGCTATTATCACGGGGAAGGGACGATGACCATTCGTAACCTGACCGACGAAGAAATTACGGTCTACTATGCGTTCGGCACGATTCTGGTGGCGGAAGATGACACCGAACAAGATTTGGTGACCTATTCCACGGAACTGGAAACCATTGTACAGGTGACAGCAACCCCGCAAGCCACTGCCACCGCTCAAGCGACGCAAGCCCCCGAAGCCACGGCAACCCCGCAGGCTCCGACCACCATGCCCCAAACCGGGGTAGCCCCGGCTACTGATTATACCGGTACGATGCTGGCAGTGATCGGCTTGGGCTTCATTGCGCTGGGCGTTGCCAGCCGCTTGTTCCGCTAACTTTTAGCACTCACCTGAAACGGAGCGTTGACCAACGCTCCGTTTTTTTTGTGTCTCCAAATCTGCAACATCCTATCTGGGAAACCACAACGTCCCTGTTGTGGTGTGCAGTCTCCCCGAACCCTCTACCTCTCTGCGCTTTTTGCGCTTTTACGTTTACGCTATACACCGTTTCCACTTTCTGCGTCCAACGACGGGCGGGTCATAAGTTCCATTTTGGAAGGCGTAGGTTCGCCTGACCCGCCCCTACAAAATCCTGCTATGGATTGTCTCCTGCTTTCTACTTTCCGTGTTCCGCCGTTCCCTTTTTTCCCGTTTCGACTATAATTACTTGAATAAATGTTCTTATTATTCCCCTGAAATTCCCTATGGCTACCCCATCCGAAATCGAACTTCATATCAGCGACCAGCTCAAACAATTGCCTGATTCCCCCGGTGTCTATCTGATGCACGGCAGTGCGGGGGAGATTATTTATGTGGGCAAAGCCAAAGTGCTGAAACATCGGGTTCGGAGTTATTTCCAAAAATCCGCCAACCATTTGCCCCGTACCCGCCAGATGGTGTCACTGGTGCGGGATGTGGAATGGATTACGACCAATTCCGAGCTGGAAGCATTACTGCTGGAAAACGAGCTGATCAAACGGCACAAACCACGCTACAACGTGCGTTTGAAAGACGACAAAAAGTATCCCTATGTCAAAGTGACATGGAACGAAGACTTTCCGAAGGTTTTTTTGACCCGCAACCTCAAAAAAGACGGGGGAATGTATTTTGGTCCTTTTTCCAGCGCATGGGCAGTGCGCGAAACGTTAGAACTGCTCCGTAAACGCTTCCCGTATCTCACTTGTAGTAGGACGAT
>CBKYSX010000315.1:0-5433 GCA_966690745.1 uncultured Ardenticatenales bacterium | reverse complement strand
ATTAAGAATTAAAAGCCGTAACCGCACCCACCCCGCCCTAAAGGGACGGGGCTAATAAACACACGACAACGATAGCTTAGTAGCCCCGTGGCTTTAGCCCGGGGAACGATTCCCGTCACGGCATTCTTTTCTTAATGTTCATCAACCCCGTGAAAGGATCAAACCCAACCGTCGCGCAATCTCAATCGCGTCGCGGCGAGAGGTCGCGCCCAATTTGCGATAAATATGGCGCAGTTGGGTTTTAATGGTATTCACCGACACAATCTGCGCCTGTGCTATTTCCTGATAGGATTGCCCGGTGGCTAATAATTCCAAAACCCGTTGTTCTTGTACGCTGAGCAGAGGGGTAGCGGCGGTTTCGTGATGGGCTATCACGAACGCTTGAAGCAAAGCTTGTGCGTATGCCCGCACAGTGGGGTCGGTGAGGGTGGGGGCAGTGGCGCGGAGCAATTCCGCCGCAAATGTGCCTTCCTCTAAATAAAAGCGGCGCAATCCCATGGTATGGGTGCGGGGTAAAAGATCGCGTAGAATGCCAATGGCGGGTTCCCGTTCGCCCTGCCCGAAATAGGCAAGTGCCGTGAGCAGTTGAATTTCAAGGGCAGTGCGAATCCGTCCATCGCTCATGGCGCGTTCTGCCATCCCGTCCAATAAGCGAAGCGCACCCTGATACTTCCCTTCTGCCAGCCGCAAGCGCACCACCAGTAAGGTTTCATGTTCAGTCGCCCCCTGCGTAAGCGGGGCTTCCACCTCTTGCACGGTTGCCGCCCAATCCCGTACTGCTTCCAAATTGCCCATTCGTAACGCCAATTCCGCTTGCGCTACTAAAACATCCCGATAGAGCTCAGGGTGACGATGGGGGGATAATTGCACCAACAGCCGCGCCAGACGCTGTTGGGCGGCAGACGGCTCATGCTCCATGGATTCAAGTCGTGCCAACAGCAGTTCGGCTCCGATTTGCCATGGTACCGCCTCAATGCGGGTGGCAATTGCCAACGCGCTTTCGGCTTCCTGTCGGGCAAGCACAGTTTCATTTCGTTCGTATGCCAACCGCGCCAGCCCCAGATGAAGCGGAGCCTGATCGCTAAAATCGCCATCCATTTCCGCCGAGGGCAACGCTTCTTGATAGAAGGCTTCGGCGAGGGTGAGCTCCCCCTGTGAGTACACAACCCATGCCAACATTAACAAATGGGCGCGGGTGGCATAATTGTTATTGATCGCTTCACTGCCTGCCTTTGCCTCCAGCAAGGTGCGCCGGGCATCGTGTAATTTCCCCTCCCGCAGTTGAGATCGCCCCACAAAGCCCAGGCACAACCCACGCCAGACCGTATCATTCACAGGCAAACGGGCGACTGCCTCTTTCGCCCATCGGCTGGCATTCTCCATATCCCCCGACCACATCGCGTGTAACATATGCGCGGCATACACCTCGCCCAGCCGGGCATGATTGCCTTCGCGCCGCCACCCTGCTTCGGCATACTGCACCAAAGCCGTTCCCCGCTTCATCCCATCAGGATGGCGCGGACCCAGCGTCCGAATCAATACAATGGCAAGGCTGAAACAGAGCAGAGGGCGTTGATGCAACAATTCCGGCGGCACTTGTTCCAACCAGCCCCGGATACGGTGCGGGTCGTTCGGGTCATTCAGATGTTGCCCCGCCACCAATGGCTCAATCAGGGCGATTGCCCGTTGCCAGTCGCGGGCGGCAATCGCGGCATCAATCGCCTCTTCCTGCATATCGTGCTGTTCATACCAGTGGCTTGCTTTTAAGAAATAGGGGTATAAGCCTTCCACACCAAACCGTTTTTGGGCTTCGTGACGCATCGCTTCGCTAAAAAGGGTGTGATACCGGTACCACCCCGCTTCGTTCCCATACGGTTGCAGAAAAAAGTTGCGCTGTGCCAACTCTGCCAGTATCGCTCCGCTATCCGTATGTCCGGTAACGGTATCACACAAATCGCCATTCACACTTGGTAACAATGTGGTTTCCAGCAGAAACCGTTGTAAAGCGGCAGGTTGTGCTTGCAACACTTCCCCCACCAGATAATCCGCGATTTCCGGTTGGCTTCCGTCCAAAGTATCAGGAACATGGCGCATCGGGATCGTCCCGCCTTGTAGGGCAAGCGTTGCCAACCGTAACCCCACTGCCCACCCCTCGGTGCGTTCCCATAGCCGTTGAATCGCGTCGGGGTCTATCGGAAAGGGTACGGTTTGCGTCAGAAATTGTTCTGTTTCCGCCGGTGAGAAACGGAGCGTATCCGCGTGGAGTTCCGTGAGCGACCCGTGGGCGCGAAGCCGGGCGAGCGACAAAGGGGAGGTGTGGCGGGTAATTAGCACCATGCGGCAGGGGTCAGGGAGCTGTTCCAAAAAGAAAGTCAACGCATGGTGAATGGCTTTATCCGTAATCGCATGATAATCATCTACGACGACAACGGCAGGGTCGGTACGGGTGGCAAGGTCGTTTAACAAAAGCGTAATGGCGGGTTGAATCGGAGTAGGTGCAAAGGGCATCGGTAAAGGAGCATCGAACTGTGCCACCGCCGCCTGCCCGATAGTGGGGTCTATCGTTTGCCATGCCGCAATTAAATATCGCCAGAAGCGTTCGGCTTCGTTGTCATCCTCCTCCAACGATAACCACGCCACTGCATCGGGGGGCATCGTTTCCCGTATCCATTGATTCACCAGGGTGGTTTTCCCGAAGCCTGCCGGAGCTACCACCATCGTTGCTTTGCGCCCACCATCTGCCGTTAATCGGGCGAGCAATGGGGTGCGGCGAATCGTATCGCCATGCAAACGGGGTGGCAACAGTTTGGTGCGTAGAATATGGGGTGGATGAGAGGGAAAGGATGTTGAAGTAGTCATAGAAGCGGTAAAAGGCATTCGCCCTCATACGCACATTTTACCATAGCGCATAGACGGTATCAGCCCTTTACGAAATAAAAGCGGACAGGTTGTAGCCAAAATTTCAATATACGCTCTAATTTTAATCTTATTAAAAACGTGAATGATTTTAGTCGCAAACCTTACCGTTTGTGTATGATAAGTAAACCCTCATCTTATTGGTGCGAGTATGAACCTTGATATTGACGCGGGTTAAATTTAATGTTAGAATAATTATTAAGACGTTCTCATATTAACCCGGAGGAATTCCAATGTTCGTTGCCAAAAAAACGCTTTTTCGTCTCTGTCTTACACTCGGTGCTTTTTTTGCTATCTTCTTCCTCTCATTGCCCACCCAAATAGCGCACGCCGAGACCATTGAAGTCAGTGGTCCGATTCTTACGGATACCACATGGGTCGCCGGAAATGTCTATGTTGTTGTCGGAGATGTTACGGTTCTACCAACCGTTACCTTAACGATTGACCCCGGTACAGTGGTGAAATTCCAAAATGACCGCAGCTTACTGGTAGATGGGAAATTAACCGCGATTGGAACCTCCGCCCAGAAAATTTATTTCACCTATTGGGCGGATGATACCGTTGGCGGCGACACCAACAATGATGGTAGTACCACCGCCCCCAACCCCAATGATATTGATGCCATCTGGGGACGGGTGCGGTTCAACGATTCCAGCGACGACACTTCGGTAATGGACAATGTGATTGTCCGGTATGGCGGGAATACAGGCTGTTGCGAGGTAAGTACCGCCGCCGTTGAAATCGTAGATGCCTCCCCCACCATTCAGAACAGTCAGATTAGCCTGAATCGCCTGTTCGGGATTTCGCTTACCACCAATGTCCCCTCTTCCCCCTCTACCCCTATACTGACCAACAACACCTTCTCCTCTAATTTGTCCTACGCCCTGACCAGCGACCTCCATTCCAAACCGGACCTGAGCGGTAACATTCTGACCGATAACGGTGGTAATGGCATGGAAATTCGCGGGGGAACCTTACAGGCAAACCATACATGGGATCAAGCGTCAGTGGTGCATATCGTCACCGGGAATATCACGGTTGCCGCCACGCGCCAATTGGTCGTCAATCCCGGTGTGATTGTCAAAATTCAGAATGACCGCAACCTACTCGTAGATGGCAAACTTACCGCCATTGGAACCTCCGCCCAGAAAATCTACTTTACCCACTGGGCAGATGATACCGTCGGCGGCGATACCAATAATGATGGAACCACCACGGCGCCCAACCCGAACAACACCGGGCTGATCTGGGGGCGGATTCGCTTTGCCGATTCCAGCGATGACACCTCGGTGATTGAACATGCCGTGATTCGCTATGGCGGGAATATCGAATGTTGTGAATTGAATGCCGCCGTTGTCGAAATCATTGATGCTTCCCCCACCATTCGCAACAGCCAGATTAGCCAGAACCGTTTGAATGCAATTTCCATGGAAAGTAGCGTTGCCACGATTCCCGCCTCGCCGGTAATTACCAACAACACCCTTTCCTCGAACCTCTCCTTCGCCCTCAGTAGCGACCTTTATTCCCACCCTGATTTGGATGGCAACACCCTGATCAACAACGCCGGAAACGGAATGGAAATTAAAGGCGGAACGCTTCAAGCTGATCAAGCGTGGGATCAACCCTCGGTGGTCTATGTCCTGACCGGGGATGTTACGATTCCCTCCGGCACGGATTTGACCGTTGCGCCGGGGGTCGTGGTAAAAGTGCAGGATGACCGCAGTTTGCTGGTAAACGGCAAATTGTCAGCGGTGGGTACCTCTTCCCAAAAAATCGTCTTCACCTTCTGGGCAGACGATACGATTGGTGGCGATACCAATAATGATGGAACCGCCACTGCGCCCAACCCCAACGATACCGTGTTGGTCTGGGGGCGGATTCGCTTTGGCGATTCCAGCGATGATACCTCCGTGATTGAACATGCCATCGTGCGCTATGCGGGCAATATCAATTGTTGTGACATCAGCACCGCCGCCATCGAAGTGGTGGATGCCTCGCCCACGATTCGCAACACTCAGATTAGCCAGAATCGCCGCTACGGGGTTTCGGTTGAAACCAGCATCGCCACCAACCCCTCCGCGCCGGTATTAAGCAATAACACCTTTTCCACCAACCTTTCCTTTGCGGTCAGCAGTGACCTCTACTCCCACGCCCAATTAACGGCAAATACGCTGGTCAATAATGGCGGAAACGGGATGGAAATTAAAGGGGGAACGCTTCAGGTCAACCAATCGTGGGACCAGCCTTCGATGGTCTATGTCCTGACCGGAGATGTTACCGTTGCCCCGGCAACCCAATTAACGATTGATCCCGGTGTGATTATCAAATTGCAGGATGATCGGAGCCTGTTGGTAGATGGCAAATTAACCGCTATCGGCAACGAGGCGCAACGCATTTACTTCACCTATTGGGCGGATGATACCGTTGGGGGCGATACCAATAATGATGGGGGTACGACATCGCCCAATCCGGGCAATGACGGAGGGGTGTGGGGGCGGATTCGCTTCAGCAATTCGA
>CBKYSX010000314.1:0-5439 GCA_966690745.1 uncultured Ardenticatenales bacterium | reverse complement strand
GCCGCCCCACCGCCCGTCAGTGAGGCAATCCGGCGCAATTCGTTTTCGTTCCATTGGTTGCCAATGCCCCACGCATCAATTTGCCCACCCACCTCATGGAAGCGTCGTGCAATTTCATAGACTCGTTCAATCGGCTCGTCACCCTGTTGCTCCCCATCCGAGAGCAACAAAACGCGGCGAATGGCATCCGGACGTTTTTCAAAGGCACGTAATGCCCATTCTAAGCCGCGCCCCATACAGGTCGTTCCTTCAGCGCGGAGCTCTTCGACGCGCCGTTGTGCCCGCCCTAGGTGCATTAGCACATCGTTCGCACGGGTAGGTTGGATGATTTCGCCCGATAGGTTGTGGAAATAAACTACCTGAATCTCAAAATTATCGCGGCTGGGTAAGTTGGCGAGGATTTGTTTTACCGCCTCCTGCATCGCCCGCATTTTTTGCCCCGCCATCGAGCCACTGGAATCCAGCACCAACGACCAAATTGTTCGTGCCGCGCCCAATGTTCGCATTTCGCGGGCATTGGGAATCACATCAAAAACAAAGTCGGCGCGGGTTTGGTTTTGCCCCGCCAACAACTGCGTTTCATTGGGGTGGGGGAGAACGTCGAATAGTGACATGAAGACTCCTAATGCGTCTTACATAGTGCATATTGCATAAACGGCTATTTTTGCGGCGACTTATGCAATACACACTATGGACTATGCAATTACATTAAGTGTTGTATCCCAAAATGGATCCGCCCGATTACCTCTTCGTTGTCGTCGCTTTGGGGGGCGACGCGCAGGTAATGGCGGTAAGATTCCCGCGCCTGATGGGCAATATCGTTGACCCCCGGACGTTGGCTCATTTGCGGAAAACGGGTAATGGATTTGAGTTGCCCTTTGCGTGAGAGTTGATAGGTTTCAAACCACCAATCGCCCAGTAGCCGATGAAATTCCGGTGTTTGGGCGCGGGGGCGGACAATATCCAACGATTCCGCCGCCGCGTTCAGGGCGTTCGGGTCGGTACTGCCCCGTTTGAGCAGTAGCCGAATCATCCGAATCTGGGCATCCACATACCGTACCGCATTTTCGCCCACCCGTTGTAGCACTTGAATGGATTGGTCTTGTTTGCCCAACGCCGCCAGTGCGTCCGCCCATTGCAAGACTGCTTCGGCATTGGCGGGGTCGGCTCCTACAATCTGGGCATACAAATCCGCCGCTTCGAAGTACCGCTTACGAATCATCAACAGGTTTGCCAGTTTTTGGCGGGGTGGCAATTCCCCGGGCACCAATCGAATCAGGTCGCGGTAGAGTGCTTCCGCGCCATCCAGATTGTTGGCACGTTCAGCGATTTGCGCCGCCACCATCGCATACCGCCAATCGGTGCTGGTATCCACCACCGACGAAATATATGCCAATTCTTTTTCCGCCTGTGCGGTTTTGCCCTGTTGGTCTAGTGCAATCGTTTTAATCAAACGGGCAGTGGTGCTGTTCGGGTTGACGGTCAATGCCGTTTCTGCCTGTCCCAATGCCTCTTCTGTCTTGCCTTGCAGAAGATAATCATTTGCCTGCTCCAACATTTGGGCGGTGGGGTCTTCCGGCGGCGGGACAGGCAGTGCTAGGATTGCCCCGGTGGTGCGTTGCAGGTTGCCGGTAAACAGACTACTAACCACCGGCATATGGAAGGTTCCCGACGGACGGGGTAAAGTTCCTTCTTGCCCTTGAATCAGTCGTAGCACCCCTTCTAATTGAGATTTGAGGTCGCTGATATGTTGAAAGCGGCGGCGCGGGTCTATCGCTGTGCCACGTTCCAGTAAATTATAAAGCGGCTCAGGAATCCAAGGGACTTTTTCCTGTTCCGGCATTTTGCCATAGGGGTATTCGTTGAGGTCAATGCCCAGCAATCCTTGAAGAGTGCGGCAAATGGTCGCCAAATCCATAGAAGGGGGTTGCAAACAGACCCCGCCGATTTCGGGCGGAGCGTATCCTGCCGTACCCCATGCTTCAACGGGTTTGCCTTCATAGGCATACGCCACGCCGAGGTCGAGCAAAACGTGCCGCTCCAGTCCGGTCCCCCGTTCCGTCACGGTCTTAACCTGCCCCGGTTTGAAGTCACGATAGACCACCTGTGGCTTGCGACCATGTAGATATTCAAATGCGGGTAGAATGCCGACCATCATTTGTAAGGCTTCTTCGGCGGTAAAGGCTTCGTTCTTGGTCCGAACCCGTTCTTCGTATTGGTCGTTCCAGTCCGGCCCTTCCAGATAATCCATCACGATAAAGGGAACGCCGCTTTTTTCGACAATATCGCGCAGAGTGACGACGTTGGGATGGTCAATCCCCAACAGGTTTTCGGCTTCCTGCCGCGCCGCCCGTAGCAGTTCGGGGTCGCTACTGTTCAATACGGCTTTGACTGCGACATTTTTCCCTTTGAGGTTCAGGTCTTGTGCCAGAAAGACTGCTCCCATCCCGCCCCCGCCGAGTTTGCGGTCAACGCGGTAGCGTCCTGCCAGCAATTCCCCTTTTTTGAGCAATCCTTCATCTTTCACCGTTGGTGCGGCGGGGAAGGATTCACCACATTCGCGGCAGAAGGAAGCCCCCGGACGGCGTGGTGCGCCACAGCTGGGGCAATAGACATCTTGTGAAGGGGTTGCGGCGGCGGGTGTAGCTTCAGCGGGTGGGGGTGGTTCGGGCGTGGTTAATTTTGCCACCGCCTCTAAAATATTTACCCCACAATCCTCACAGATTTTTGCCCCCGGACGTAACGGTGCGTCACAAACAGGGCAATTGGTAAGGGTGACGGCGGTGCGTTTGGCGGCATCCGTTGATGTCACGCTTGTTGCCGCACTGTTGGATGCGGGGGCAGGTGTTGATGCCGCCAACGGAATCCCGCAGGACGGGCAGATGCCATCTTTTGGTTCGTCTATTGTTTCCCCGCAAACGGGGCAAGTAATTTTTGCCATAATCCCCAATATTGTTGCGTAGGGTCTTTATTCTGAAACAGTCACAAACTGGAAGCTTCCGCCTTCAGCTCGCATGATAGAGATGGTGGTACTGGTCGTATCGCAATTCTCATCAAAACTCCATGTGCCGAGAATCCCCTGATAATCCCGTACTCCTTTTACCGTTGCCAGCAAGGCGGGGCGGGCATTTTGCAGGAAGTTAGGGTCAGTGGGGGTCAGAGTTCCCTGTACCGATTCTAACCCGCGAATCACTATTTGAGCCGCCTCATAGCTGGGGGCGGCAAAGGCATCCGGCTCTTCGCCAAAACGTTCGCGATAGGCGTTATACCATGCTACCCCTGCTTCGCCTGTCAATTCTGTAGGGGGTAGTCCGACAAGGGTTGCCAACAATTGCTCATCGTTTCGGGCTGAGGCTTCAACGATAAAAGTATCTTCCGCAATCCCGTCGGCTCCCATAAAATAGCCATCATATCCTTCGAGGCGCAACGAGCGCAGGACTGAAGTGACGACATCGCTGGTGGTTCCCCCGAAGTAAACCAAATCAGGATCGCTTTGCGCGATGTCGGCGGCAAAATTGGCGGCATTCACATTACGCCCGACTCCGATGGGATCACCGTTGACAATCTGAATTCCCTCATCACGGGCGGTTTCAGCGAATAATTCTGCCAATCCTCGCCCGTAACTTTCCGTATCGTGGAAAACATAAACCGATTCCACACCAAGAACATCGGCGGCATAACGGGCGGCGGCGGGAGCTTGCAAATCGTCGGCGGGAACCACGCGACAGTAATTCCGTTTGTTTGGTCCAAGCGGTGAATAAATCCAGGGTTCGTCCCCGATCCCGGTATCCGGTTTGGTTAAGCCGGGATAGGTATTGCCCGGGGAAATCATCAACATCTGGGCGCGATTCAGAATCGGCATGGAGATTTTTGCCGCGCCGGAGTTATAGGTACCGATATAGGCGATACAGCCATGTTCGGCAATCGCGGCGCGGGCGTTGCGCTCTTCTTGTGCGGTATCCCACCCATCCCGTTCTACGGTGGCTCCGTCAAGGGGTAGATAGCGTAATTCATAGGTATTTCCCGCAAATTGTACCGTTCCCTGTTCCTCAATTGCCATCTCAATGGCACGGCTCATCGAACGGGCACGGGCATTGGTGCCATTGAGTAAAGGCAGACTGGAACAGATAGTCAGGACATTGGAAGGGGTTGAACACCCCGCAATTAAAGGGAGTAACAGGAACAGCAGTAGAAATAACCGTTTCATAGGGAGAAGGTGCATGGTGATGGTTGGGTGATGTGGTTTCAGATTGCTTTACGTCAAAATCTAACTATAAGTTGTACATAACCCAACAACGGTAGATGATACCGATGAAGGGAAAGCCGCGCAACATAACAGAACGCGGGACGCGGGACGCAGAAAGCAAAAACGATAAACAACCAATAACAAGTAAAAGAACAAGAAGGAAACGGAAGTGATAGGCGGTGGAAGCGGCGCAGTCGTTTCTCCTCTCTCCTTTTTCATTTCTTCTATCGAGGCTCTCTATGGCAAAACGAATTATTGTCATCGCCAACCCCGCCGCCGGGCAAGACACGCCCGTGTTGGGAATAATGAACAGGGTCTTTCAAGCATCGGAATACAAATGGGATTTGTGGCTGACCAAGCAAGCGGGGGATGGTTTTCGTTTGGCAAAGCGGGCAATAGATGAAGCCGCCGATATTGTGGCGGTGTATGGAGGCGATGGCTCGGTACGCGAAGTCGCCGGTGCCTTGGTAGATTCAGATGTAGCATTGGCGATTTTACCGGGCGGCACTGCTAACGTCATGTCCGTGGAATTGGGGATTCCGCAAGGGTTCGAGCAAGCCTGTCAGTTGGCGATTAGCCCCGACCATGCGGTTCGTACTGTAGATATGGGACGGGTTGAAGGCGCAGGTTATTTTATCCTACGCATTGGAATTGGGTTGGAAGCGGCAATGGTGGAGGGAGCAGACCGTACTTTGAAAGACCGTATCGGCGCGTTTGCCTATGCCCTTTCCGCGTTTCAAGCCTTGCAAGACCCGCCTATCAGCCGCTACACCTTGACATTGGATGATGAAGTGGTTGAAAGTGAAGGGCTAACCTGCCTTGTCTGTAATTCAGGCAGTGTCGGGCAGGGAAATCTGGGGCTAGGTTCCGATGTTTCCGTCAGTGACGGTTTGCTGGATATTTTTGTTTTGCGGAAGGGGGACTTGGGCGCACTGATGAATGTCATTGGCGGGGTTCTGCGTGGCAACGGGGCGGACGAAGCCAACTTACAGCATTGGAAAGCCAAAAAAGTTAAAGTAGAGGCAGACCCGCCCCAAAATGTCCAGGCAGACGGTGAAACCCTTGAATTGACTCCCGTTATTGCGGAAGTTGTGCCGGGGGTGTTAAAAGTGATTGTGCCGAAACCGCAGTAATGATAAAATCTGCACCGTTGAAAAAGTTACTACCCTTCTAAGGTATAGGCTTATCGCTGA
>CBKYSX010000313.1:0-5461 GCA_966690745.1 uncultured Ardenticatenales bacterium | reverse complement strand
ATGCCCTGGATGAGTTTCTCGTAGATTTAAGCGCGGTCGCCAGCCCCGACCTGCAACAGACTATTGCCAATGAACGTGCTGCGCTTCCGCCTTTTGATACCTTTGTCGGGCAGACGATGAGTGCCGCAACGCTGAGTATTCTCGGTCCTCCCACTTTAACGGAACAAACCTATTTGCCCCTCATTCAGAGCGATACGGGTGCGATTCGCACTACTGCGCTTGCATCTCCCACGGGCTGTGGGGATTGTGGCATTGAAAATCTGTTTCTGAACATCACTGCAATGCTCTTAGGGTTGCCCAACCCCTGTTCAACCCCTTAAGGTCGCGGGGGTAGGAGCCTGGCATACTTTGCCTGCTTATTACCTCTCAATACTTCTTAATTCCGGCTCTTTATCGCCAAAGATGGCACTTTTTGGCACTTTTAAGGCTGTCTATGGCAGGTTTTCCTGCTTATAGTCTCAATAGCCTCCCTTAGAAACATCCGCTATAGTAGGGAGCGTCGTCAATGTAATATTGCGGAACACTCCCTCCTGTGAGGTGATATGGGCGAGAGCCTTTTCCTCCTTTGTCTTGTAACAGTCGTGGCGTTTTTCGGGCTGTTGGGCTATCTGATGATCCGCGCCGCGAGAGGGTCCGGCAATGACCCGAATCGTGTCAGCGGGGCAGTGAATGGGCGGGTCTATCTGCGTCCCGAACACCGTCAGGTTTTCCTGAATGTTCTGCGCCAAATACAGAACGCCCCGGACCGTGACGAAGCCTTGACATCTGCTGCGACCACTATTGAAAACGCCTTGTGGCTTCCGGTAGATGGACCCCTAACGGATGTGCAAACCGTTGCTGCACCCGTCGCGCCTGTCACCACTGCGTCCCACCCTTCGGCTTCAACAACTACCGCTACGGGTACATCCGCCGCTCCGATGTCTGTCCCGTCTGCATCGCCTCTACGCTGGTTCGCGCCTGATAACATTACCCTGCTTCTCTACGTGGGCGCGGCATTAATGGTGATTGCCGCCGGGGTCTTTGTTGCCAGTAGCTGGGATGCGATTGATGGGGTTGCCCGCTTCCTTGTGGTGGCAATTTTTGCGCTGGCATTTCTGGTGGTGGGGGAATTGTTTATCCGCCTCACCCAACGATTGCGCCCCGCCGGAACCACCTTTCGTGCGGTGGGAACAGTGTTGCTCCCCTTTGTTGCGCTTGCCTATGACCGCTTTGTGTTGGAAGGCACGGGGGGTGCTGGCTACTGGGTGGGAGCCGGGGCGGTCTTGGCACTCATCAACTATATCTTCTATCGCTTTACCAATCCCGGACGGTTGACTGCCTATTTAGGGGCGTTTAGTCTGGGGATTTTGGCATTTGCTCTGCCGGACGCGCTTGAATTGTCATTGGATTGGACGGCTTTTTCGATCTGGACATTGGCGGCAATTCTACTGTTTATCATGTCCCGGATTGTCGCCGACGGGCGTGAACTTCTTAAAAATCTTTTCAAATCCGCCAATCACCCGATTGCCGAAAGCTATCTGATCATCGGCGGATTACTGGTATTGATGGGCTTCGGGTGGGCGGATAATATTTCAGACGAATGGTTGTCGGCACTGAGTTATCTGCTTGTCACCGCCATTTTTATCGGGCTTGCCTTTTATTTCCATGCAGGGCTTTTGGCGGGGGTTGCAACCCTCACCGGCGGCTTTACGATTGGGTTTACTGTTACTGCCTTTGCCCCGGACATGGAAGCAACGCTTATCCCACTCGCGTTGGCGGTATATGCCGCACTGTTGGCATTTATTGCACCCATGTCGTCCAAACGATTATGGTACGACAAGGTTTTCCTTATGGGGGCGGCTCTGTTCTGGGCGTTTGCCGCCCGCACCACGATTGAATCGGCTTCTCCGACGTGGGCGCATGGGGCGACAATTGCCGCGTATGTTGGCATTACGGTATGGGCGGCATATCGCTATCGCAATCCGGTGGTGTGGGCGTTCATGTGGCTCGTCGCCAACGGTGCCGTCTCCGATATTCTGTCGCTGGTCCCCTCTGATTCCGATTCCATCCTGATTCCGGCGTTGTTGTATCTGGCAGTAGCAGGACTCTGGTTGCTGTTGGACTATCTGCTTCCCGCCCCCGAAGATCGCTATGCCCGTATCTCTTACGTGGGGCAGGCTTTATGGATGACGGTGGTTGCCTATGCGCTGGGGCTAGGCAGAGTTGACTTTGTTGCCGATATACCCCTCGCGGGGGCAATTGTATTAACAGGATTGACCCTGGGGTGGTTATGGTTGACCTACCGAAGTAGGAGTGCTTTATCAGTCATTGCCACCATCGCACAAGTGGTATTGGCGATTCCGTTCGTCCTGCTGGTGCTACGTGCCCCTGAGCTCCTGCTCCCTATCTCATGGTTGGTGGCGGGGGTTATTCTGCTGGGCATTTCTACCGTTCTGCCCGATTTCGCCAAAAAGGTGACGGAACGGGGCGGCTTGATTCTGGCACTTATCGCGCCGACGGGGGCGTTTATTGCCACCATGATGAATTTTGCCGAAAGTCTCAACAGCACCGTAACGGTGACATCGCAAGCAACGCTGTTCGGCGCGGCAGTGGTTTATGCAGCATTTGGCATTCTGCGCCGCGAACGGTGGGCGATAGGCAGTGCCGGGGCATTGCTTTATCTGCTATATGCCTGGCTCATCAACGAGAGCGGTATGAGGGATACGAACCAGATTCAATACTATTCCGTGCCGCTTGCTGTTCTCCTCTTCTCTTATCGCTGGCTCTTTCCCACCCAAATGCAGATATGGGAAGGGCTAAGTGCTTTTGTGCTGATCGGGGTCGGGATTGTACAGGCGGTGGAAGAACAGCACTGGCTCTACAGTGCGATTTTAGGCGCGTGGGGGGTTTTGCTGTTAATCGGGGGAATTAGTCTCTCCCGCCGTATTTTGACGGTGGCGGGGGTGGTTGGAATTCTCTTTGCCGCCTTACGCCAATTGTGGACGGTGGTAGCGGAATTGCCCCCTGCTTTGATTATCGGGCTGGCGGGGCTGACATTCCTGTTGGTGGCAATCGTTTTACTCCTCACCCGCGACCGTTGGATGCCTAAAACGGAAGGATAGGGCACTTACCCTAACGAAGGTTAGGGAATTTCCCACACCTACAATCTCACCAAAGCGGGTGGAATTTCACGGGGTAATCCTTTATAACAAGAGGGGACTGACAATACCGGTCCCCTCTTGTTTTTTCCGAAGGAGCAACCACCCCATGAACGGTATCACCGGGCATATTTTCCAAGTCACCAACCTCAACGGATTTTTCAGCAGTATCGGAATACGGCTTTTCGGACCGTCAAAGGATTGGCTACCCGACCCCGCTACATTCCAACCTCTCGCCAACGCCAAAGTTGAATTGCGCCCTACGGGAATCTTACCCGCACCGTTATTTGATGATATTGCGGTTGATACCGGGATAGATGGGAGCTTTCAACTGCCCTTGCCCACTCCGCTTCCGCCGATTGTTGCTTCCAAACGCTTCCAACTATTGGTATCGCGGCGCGAACGCCGCTTCGCCCGACCCTCTGCTTCCCTTGAAACGGTCTTTCGTTCGGTAAGTTTTGACCTGACTCCACTGCCCGCAGACCCCATTGCCATCTATGTGTTCCCGATTGAAATCGGTGAAGATGCTCACATTACGCAAGCCTTTATCAACGGGGAACTGGGTGCGGTGCGCGAGGAGATGAAATTGACCGAATTGGAAGCCACGATTGAGCCGGGAAAAATTCGGGTAGAAGGGCGCAAACGGCGCAACGATATTTCATTCAACGTAGTGCTGTTCCCCTCCACCTCGCCGCAGTTGGATATCTTCTTAGGGCATCGGGTGGAGAATCTGAATGTAGACCTCTCCTTTTTTGTGGGGTTGTGTGTCAATGAGGAGAAATTGGAGCAAAAAATTCGGGTGTCCATCAAAGAATTATTGGAGGACACCAATGAGTCCATCAAAGATTTGGTCGTGACGGCTATCGGGGAAGCCACCGACCAACCCGGATTGGCGGAAAGCATATTCGATCAACGCCTGAGTCTGATTTTTGCGGAATTGCAGGTGCAAGGTCCCGCCGGGAATCGCTCCATTGTCCCCGAACCGTGGATGGGCTTGCCGCGCAATCCATTGACATAATCTCCTTACCTGTAGGGGGTTACCCTTGTGGTCGCCCATCGGGGAAATGAGAAACGAGAACCTCTTTCCCGTTTCTTATTTCCCATTTCTCCTCTCACGGACTCGCCGTTGCCCGCAAATACAAATTCCACGCCTCGGCACTGTAAGGAATAATCAGCAACGTCAACAAAATTGCGAAATTTACCGCCGCAAATGCTACCCGCCAGGGTAGACGGCTATGAAAGGTAATGGGGGCACGATAGATTCTGCCGGGACCTTCCAGCAAAAAGACAATCAACGCGGCATGGAGTGCCGTATGCCCGATCACCTCAACCTTGCCGAAGACCAACGTGGTGGTAAAGAAAACCAATGTCACGATTACCGCCAACGGGCGTTGCAGAAGGTTGATAATCAGCAAATAGCCCAGCGAAAATTCCACAAACGCCGCCGCCAACAGGAAAAATTCAAAAGGTAGCCCCATTGACAGCTGAGGGTTTTGTTCCAGGATATATAAACCCCAGTCGGGATAAATCACCTTTTCCAATGCCAGCCAACAGAGTGAAAAGCCCATCGTGGCATACAACACGGGCAGTTTCGTTTCGCGGATACGGGCATCCTCTACATTGGCGACCGTCAGGTAATATCCAATCCCGATGAAATGGGTGTAATCGAGCATGTAGAAGAAGCCGTTGTCATACACTTTTATCAGGTACAAATGCAGAATCCCAATTCCTGCCAACGGTACGGTGCGCGGAAAAATCAGTAACAACGCCAGAATAAATTGGTACCACCCCACCCATGCCGCACTGATTTTGAGCTCCGGTACCAGAATCGCATCGGCTTGCCACGACATGAGCAGGGTTGCCCCCATCCCGATTCGCATCGCAGTGAGGGCATAGGGTTGTCGGTCCGCCAACCACCCTTCCACCCGTTGGCGTAGCGGTTGCTGTTCATAGCGACGGTCAATCACCACCAATACCCCGATCACTATCATGCTCAATGCCACGAAACCTAAAAACATCGGGTTCACCGCTTCTTCAAGAGTACGCGGACGGTCCGCATAACTAAAGCGACTGAACCATTTCACATGAGCGTTGGCGATAGCGGGGAGTGCAACGAAGAGCAAAAGCGGCAGCAGGACGCCTGGGTGATTTCGCAGCGTGGCCATGCAGTAGCCAACGGACTGCCTGTGGTGAGTGTAAACCGTGTCGGATACGAACCTGATTTTAGCGGGGTAGGAGGAGGCAGCCAATTTTGGGGCCACAGCTTTGTAGCAGGTCCCCAGGGCGAATTTTTGCACGTAAGCTCAACTGATAAACCCGAAAAT
>CBKYSX010000312.1:0-5464 GCA_966690745.1 uncultured Ardenticatenales bacterium | reverse complement strand
GGCGGCATCTTGAATCGCACGGCGAAGCATTTTCGCGCCGTACTTAAATTCGCCGCGATGGTAAATATATGCCGCGGTTGCGCCAATGGCATACGCCCCGATGATAATCCCCTCAATGATTTGATGGGGGTTATATTCGATAATCTCGTGGTTGCCGAAGGTACCCGGTTCCCCTTCCGCGCAGTTCACCACCAGATAGACGGGACCCTGCACGTTTTTGGGCATGAACGACCATTTGACCCCGGTCGGGAAGCCTGCCCCACCGCGCCCGCGCAAACCGGAGGCTTTTACCACATCAATCACTTCGTCACGGCTCATGCTCAAGGCTTTTTCCAATGCCTTGTAGCCGTTCGCCTGTTCAACGTAGACGTTATAGTCTGCGATATTGGGAATCTCGCGATGACGCGAGACCAGATAGACCTGTTCCATGCAATCTCCCGATAAGAGTGAAGAGCCAAGAGTCAAGAGAGAAGCGTTTTATCGTTCACTATCATTACCGTTTCTTCGCTCTTCTCTCTTTCCTCTTCACTCGTGTTGACTGCCTGCATAAGGGTAAATACGACCCAGAGTGCTGAACAAAAAATCAATGTCCAGACGGCATTCAGAATTCTCCACCAATAGTTGGAAAATATCCATTCATACAAGGGAACGGGCAGGGACATGATGGTCACCACCCCTATTCCGTACCACGATAACCAATGATTTTGAGGGGTAGGCAGACGCGCCACCCCCCATGCTATCAAGAGAAAGAAGGGTAAAATCAGCAGTCCGTCATACATCCGATGATAGACAACCAATACACCCCATAATAACCCAATTACAATTAAAGAGAATTTAACCCGCCCGTCTGTTACTGTTGCCCCATCGGGTAAAGCCCGCCGGAACCACCCTGGCTTCACCAGGAAATACCCGACCAGAAAGGTTAGAACAAAGGGTGTAACATAGTTCACCCAGCCAACCACACCGGGGAACAACGAAGCCAGATGAATCCCCGATACGTCGGCATGTCCGATGGCATAGCGTGCATAAAATTCTAAAACTTCTATCGGGTTATTGCCCCCGATAAGGACGATTGTCACTACGCCCACTACCTGCACTACCCCCGCCACCACCAACATCCGCCATTGCCGCCAGTAGGCAAACAACAGGGCAATTGGAAAGACGATTGAATATTTAGATAATGCCACCCCGAACAACAGCCCCGCAATAATAGGGTGACGGTGCATCAATAATAACGCCCCCATCATTAAATCATAGACGATCAGCGAGGTCTGCCCGTACCCGACCACAAAGCGGGGCGCGGAAATCGCAAAAAAGGCGATGGCGACTGCTACCTGTCCCCATCGGTTTACCGTTATCCCGTATTGTTCCGCCACCTTAAACGTCAACCAGGGCGCAACCCCCATCAGAACGGTATTGATCCCCAACCATATCGTTTTAGCAGGGAGCCACGACAACCACGCCAATGGCGATAACAACAATAACAGCGGCGCGGTATTCGCCGGAACCTTTTGGAGATTGGGTTGGGCAGGGTCGTCGTTGACCGTGATTCCATCCAGATACCGGATGGGCGGGGCGGGGGTTGCCTCAATAAAATAGGCTTCGTACGGGTCGCGCCCCTCCCGCAGAAAATGGGCGGCATACCAGTAGGAATGAAAATCAATACTTCCTAACGGATTCGTAAACGAGTTGTACAGCATGTAGGCGAGGGTCAATCCCGCATACAGGGCGGCACAGGCGAGAAATCCGTTGCGTAGCGTTGGCATGGGGTATCGAGTATTGAGTATTGGGTATTGAGAAACAACTTTGCCGTGTTCCCTCTCTCCATGATGGAGAGGGGGTTAGAGGGTGAGGTCGCCGTTTTCTCAATGCTCAATACTCAATCCCCACTTCTCAATACCCTGTGGGCGTATCCGCCGTGCGTGGCTGGGATTTCATTACGGGCGCGTCGGCGGGCAAGCCACTGGCGCGAATCGTATCAATCAATTCACGCATTTTGCCTTCGGTCATGTTCTCATAGAACTGCCGATTGACCTGCAATACCGGCGCGGTGGCGCAGGCGGCAAGGCAGACACAATGCTCGGCAGTGAAGATACCATCGGGCGTGGTTTCGCCATCGTGAATCTCTAAGATATTCAACAGTTGTTGATAGGCGTGTTCCGCCCCCACCAACGCACAGGGCATATCCGTACAGAAACGGATAATGTATTTCCCCATCGGCTTGTGGTAATACAACGAATAAAACTCACTGACCGAATAGACCTCGGTGGGGTCTAAATCGCAAATATCAGCGACTTCCTTAATGGCTTCTTCGGTCAAATAGCCATAGACCTCTTGCGCCTCATACAACAACGGCATAATCGCCGCCCGCTTTTGCGGGTAGCGGCTCAAAATCTCTTCAACCACTTCAGGGCGTTCTGTGCGAAGCATATCCATTCGGCGTGAGGGCTATGCCATACCCCTCACGGTGTCGCCTACGGATGGATGGTCGTAGGCAGGGTAAGGTATAAGTGATCGCTGGAAGTACGGTAGGGTTGACGGGTTTGCGGGTCTAACACATGTATCTCTACCGAATAGATATCAGATAGTAAGGGTTCCGTGAAACGCAAACTGTGTTTGTCTTCAATCACATCACCCGGAATCCATAGGGTAGGAGCGTACTCTTCATCTCCCGCAATGGCTTCTGACTCCACGATGATGCCCCCTTGACGATTCACCAGTCGGATCAGAACCACATAATCCAACACAGGGGCAACCGTTGTGTGCCAATACAGATGAAGATCGGTTTTCTGCACTTCCGGCTGATATTCAAGGTCGTATGAAATCAGCTCCCATCCATTTGCAAATCCAACCCGTTCTATGATGGGCAACCGCGCAACTTCCGCTTTGGATAATGCGACAATATCGTAACTATCCAAAATTACACGTTCCACCGTCCACAGGGCAAGCGATGCCATGCCCCCTACAAATACAACCACCATAGCGGTTTGGACGGCAATAGGCATTCTTATTAAAAGGAATATCCACCCTGTCGCGACAATGGTAGAAATTCCAACTATTGCAGGAAAGAGATAGCGTCCCTGATAGCAAGAAGCATTACAGGTCGTAATCACACTGAACATGTACGCTTCGGTAATAACAAAGATGGTCAGGGCAATCAACAATCCTATCCCTTGTACGCGCCCCAAACTTCGATGATGTAGCCAAATCCCTACACCAATAGCTCCAACGGAAAGAAAACTAAAACCTTCTGCAAGACGATAAAACCAATCCGGGGCAGTGACATTCATCCACCCAAAAACACCCCAAAACGAACGAAACTGCACTCTCAAAAATTCTTGAATATCGGCAATGGTTAATGGCTGACTCCGCAAATTCGCCGCAAAAATCTCTTTATAAAGCTCCCACCCAAAAATATCCCCGTACAACCATTGGTTTCGTACAAACCACCAGCCTGTTACTGCCACAACAACGATACTCATTGCAATGCCACCCTGCAAAACATACCGCCAGGATCGTTGTTGTACCCCTATAATCAGCAACCATACCATTGCCAGTGCAAGGGCAACGATACCGCTAACCTTCGTCAGAATCGCAATGGCAACCCACAACCCGACCCACCACCAATGCCATCGGTTTTGCGGTTCCCGAACCGCAAAAAGCAATTGTAATACGGTTAACGTTGTGGCAAGAATAAGTAAATTATCATTATTAACAGAGGCACTAATAAATAAGAATTGTGGATTGAACGCTGTCATTCCCGCCGCCAGAATCCCAATTAGAGGCGTATTGGGAAAAAGCGTCCATCCAAAAGCAATAATCGCAAGTAAAGTAATCGCGTTTAGCCCCAATGATACCAACCGCGCCACCCGCAATCCTAATGCTTGTCCTTCATAGGGGTAGGTTTCGGCTGTGCCATGTCGGGCGGCATTGCGGTCATCCCCCCCTTGCCCCGCCCACATAAAGCGGGGGTTCAAGTGAAATGCTCCTATTGGGTTTTGCACATCTATAGGAGCCAGCACCGCCGCCACCAACGCATAATATAATGGGGGTTGATGTGCCTCTCCCATTTCACCGATACGTTGGAGCGGTAAAGTTCCGGTCGAACGCAAATGGAGCGCGTATCGAAAGTGAGCGATTTCGTCCGGGGCTTCATACGAAGGATTGGTAAAAACATACGTCCACCCAACCCATCCGTACCCCAGAAGAAGGAGAATCACTAACAGATATTTTAAGAGGCGCTCCATTCCAAAAATGAGTACAGCAATAGGCTCAATCGCTAAAGGGCAATCTTGCCCTTTAACGATTCCTGCCTATCTATCCACTTCCCCCAACACGGGGTCAAGGCTGGCGATGACTGCCACCAAATCCGCCACCAAGCCCCCTTCGGACATGGGCGGAATCATTTGCAGGTTAATGAATGAGGGTCCGCGAACGTGAACCCGCACCGGTTTGGCGGAGCCGTCCGACACCATATAAATTCCCAATTCCCCACGCGGACTTTCGATGGCGTAATAAGTATCCCCTGCCGGAACACGGAATCCTTCCGTCCACAACTTAAAGTGGTGAATCAGGGCTTCCATCGAAAGATAAATTTCTTCTTTCGGCGGCGGGGCGATTTTATGATTGTCTATGCGGAACGGTCCGCCGGGGAGTTTACGTAATGCCTGTTCGACAATCCGCACACTCTGACGCATCTCTTCCATCCGCACCAGATAGCGGTCGTAGACATCCCCCCGCGATCCGACCGGGACTTCAAAATCAAAATCCTCGTAGACCGAGTACGGCATACTCTTACGTAAATCCCACGCCAACCCGGTGGCGCGAAGGGCGGGACCCGTTGCACTTAACGCCAATGCCTGTTCGGTGGTAATCGTACCGACGTTCTGGGTGCGCTCCATCCAAATCGGGTTTTTGGAGAGCAAATCTTCGTACTCATCCACCGCTTTGGGAATCACATCAATGACTTTATTCACCGCTTCAGCGAAGCCATTGGGCAAATCCCACGCCAACCCTCCGGCGCGGAAATAGCTGTCCATCATCCGCACCCCGGAAACCATTTCGTAAATGTCCAGAATCAGTTCCCGTTCGCGGAAGGCGTAAAGGAAGACGCTCATCGCGCCAATATCCAGCGCGTGGGTTCCCAGCCAGACCAGATGGCTGTTGATACGGGTCAATTCTCCAAGCAACACACGGATATATTCGGCGCGGGGAGGTGGCTTGATGTCCAGCAATTTTTCGACCGCGCCCACATACGCCCATGTGTTGTTCATGGGCGACAGGTAATCCATGCGCGGGGTTAGAGTTGTGCCTTGATCGTAGCGGAGCGTTTCAAAAGTCTTTTCAATACCGGTATGCAGGAAGCCCACATCCGGCTCAACCTTGTGAACAATCTCCCCTTCCAACTCGACAATCAGACGAAGCACCCCGTGTGTCGAGGGGTGTTGCGGTCCCATACTCAGGA
>CBKYSX010000311.1:0-5467 GCA_966690745.1 uncultured Ardenticatenales bacterium | reverse complement strand
TCTGCCTCTGAAATCGCATGGTCTTCATCTACACGCAGGGTGAAGGGCAGGTCATATTTACTCTTGAATTTCTGGTGGGATTTCACCCCATCGGGGCTGACCCCCAAGACCACCGCATTTTTCTCTTCGATGTCAATGTAATGGTCACGGAAACCACACGCCTGGGTGGTACAACCACTGGTATCATCTTTCGGGTAAAAATAAAGCACGACCCGTTTCCCTTGATAATCGGACAGGCGTACCGTCTCGCCCGTATCGGTAACGGCAGTAAAATCGGGGGCAACTTGCCCGATTTCAATCAGATCACTCATGTGTCCCGCTTTCTGAACGGATTAGGGGCAACGGGTTGGATAGAATAAAGCACCCGCTTCCCCTAATGGGATGGAAAAAGGCTACGCGAACGTAGCCGTTGGATATTCTAGCATTGGATAGAGTCAATCCACGAACGGACAACCTTGTCAAGGAGATAGATCACTCGAACCTCCCCCATTCCGTCCCCTTCCAATATCGTGTAAGATGGATACAACGACCCTGATTCAGAGGAGCTAACTGATGCGCGTACCTCATCTATGGATGTTATTGCTGGTGATCACCCTTTTAACCGCTTGTACAGGAACCACCGGCACGGAAAATATCAACCCTACCGCCGAACCGACAACAGCAACCAACCCCGCCCCGCCTGAAAGCGATACGGGGACAGAGCCAACGGAAATCCCCCCAACGATTACGCCCGGAGCCACGGAGGTCGTCATACCAACTTCGACCCCCGTCCCCACCGACATTCCCGCCACCGCCGAACCCACCCCGGCGGAAATTCCCGACTTGCCCCTGCCCCCC
Organism: uncultured Ardenticatenales bacterium; assembly: GCA_966690745.1. Taxonomy (GTDB): domain Bacteria; phylum Chloroflexota; class Anaerolineae; order Ardenticatenales; family Ardenticatenaceae; genus CBKYSX01. The sequence continues at coordinate 4,630 of CBKYSX010000311.1, read as the reverse complement.
ACCAGCCTGATGGAAGTCCCCGATTGGCTCAATACTGTCGCGGACAACGGCAACCCGATAGAAGAAGTGCGTACCGCCTTGCTGGAAAGCGACTGGCTGGAAAGCGAAGCCGATTTGCAGGCAAAGCCGATGAAAGCTGATGGCGGCGAGGCGTGGGTGGTGCGGATTACCCGCCCGATTCAAGAGGGGGAATTTGGCAACCCCTTTGGCTTGCCCGGCGGGGTTTTTGTCATTGACCCTGCGGTGGGTGCGTTGGTCTATGAACAGTTCGGGCAGGCTTCGATTGAAATCGAAGAAGCTTTTTTCCCCTCGCCCACACTCCTGCCCGATATGGACTTTACGGGCGATACCGTCAACGATTTGCTCTTCAAATTGACGAACTGCGGCGCGAACACCTGCTACGACGAATACCATATCGTCAGCTATCAGGACAGCGACAGCCCCCGCGATGTCATTCTTACAACAGGATACAATTATGAAGGGGAAATCGTGGATGATTTACCCTTTGCCAGCATGTCCTATAGCGAAGCCTATTTCGGGGACGATTCGGGCGATAGCATCACCGATTTGCAATTGGTGGGCGGCACACAGGGCAGTGTTGGCGCAGGACCGCAACGCTCCCGTTCCGAAACCTATGGGTGGGATGGTGAACACATCGTCCTTCTCCTGACCGAGTATGAGGATAGCCCCTTCCGCTATTTCAAATTGGTGGATGCGAATATGGCATTTGATGCAGAGGATTACCCTACTGCCCGCACCCTCTACGAAGAAGTGATCAACAACGAGGAATTAGAGGATTTGGGCTACTTTGCCGATGCCCCCGACGAACGGGATGCGATGACCCGGTATGCCACCTTCCGCCTGATTATCCTTGATATTCTGGAGGAAGATTTCATCGGGGCGCAAGACCGTGCCACGCAAATGGTAGCCGATTACCCCGATGATGTGGTCGCCAATGCCGCCTTTGATATGGTGTTGCGCTACAGCGAAACGCAGGATTGGACCCAAACCTGTATGCAGGTGCTCCTCAACCTTGAAGGTATCGAACCCGACCCCGTAGCTCCATTGGATTACATGGGCTACGCCAACCCCGAATTGGGCGCGGAAACGCTCTGCCCGTTCTAATCGAACGTTCCTGCATAGGGTGTATTCCCTAAGCATTATTGTCGGAATACGCCCTACGCAACCCTTGATTTCAACGCGGGCAACCACAAGGATATGCCCCAACTGAACGACCTTCTAATCCGTACCAATCGGGGAAACAAAGCCGTCCGGCTTCACCGCCAGCACCGAACAGCGAATCTGCCGCAACACGGTTTCGGCGGTGTTGCCAATCAACAACCCCGGAATCCCGGTACGCCCTACCGTTCCCATCACGACCAATTCTGCGGCTAACAACCGGGCGCGGTCGGCAATCACTTCGCTGGCTTCGCCGTCCACCAGATGGAGCTGGTGTTCCACGGATTCGATGTCGTAGCGGGCAAGCAATTCATCCAGCCACTCGCGGTGCATGGCACGCATTTGTTTGTAAATGCGGTCAGCCGCATCAGATGACATCTTATGATTCCCCTGCCGCAATAAATTTTCCCCGTACAGCGACCAGGCATGAACAATATGCAGTTGGGCGCGTTCCCGTTGTGCCATCGAAATCGCCAGCGTCAGAATTTTGTCATTGAGCGAATCCCGTTCGGTATCCGTCGCCACCACATCCACCGCCGCCATAATCCGGCGGTAATGTCCCTCTTCGGTGGGTTTTGCCACCCACACCGGGCACGGGCATTTCCGCATCAGGTGCATAATCGTCCCGTTTAAGAGCGAATCGGTAGTAATACCGCGCTCGTCCACCGCCCCGATCATTACCAAATCGTTCTCTTTGCGTAAGACCCGCTTGATAATTTCCAGAAAGTCGGTTCCCGATAACACTTCCGTCTCCACCATCAGCGCATCCCCGCGCAAGATAGCGGCAATCTGTTCCAGCCGTTGCAGTTCACTGCGGAGGTGCCGGCGATGCAGGTCTAGATAATGATCCATGCGGCTGACCCAGGGCGTGGGGGGCTTTACCACCGATGTCAGCGTTAAGCGGGCGTGATTGGTACGGGCGAGACGGCTTGCCCAGCGCAGTACCTCATTGTCGAAAGATTGCCCCTGTGTTACCACCAGAATATTCTTGAAGCGTTTCATCCTATCCCTCCTTACAACAGTGGAGTTATGGGGCGGAACCAGCCGTGTTCCGCCCCGTGGTTGGTTTTACGCAAGGATGCCCCGCCGCACCAACCATTTTTCGATTTCCACCGCCCAGAAGACCACCGTGCTGGCTACCAGACAGAGCGCGAGGTCGTTCAGGGTCAACGGAACGGTTTCAAAGAATTGCTGGAAGGGCGGCAGATAGACCACCATCATCTGTAAGACAAGGGTGAGCAACACTGCCCCTAGCAGAAGCGGGTTGGACCGTACCCCAATTTTAAAGAGCGATTCGCGGTTCGAGCGTACCGCCAGCGCGTGCCCCAATTGGGACAGGGTGAGCGTGACAAAGACCATCGTTCCCCATGCCGGGTTGTTGTTCATATAGGCGAAATAGCCAACCCCGAAGGCAACCAACGCCAGCACCGGACCGATAGTCAGCACATGCCGCCCCAACCCACGACTAAAAATACTCTCTTTGGGGGCGTGGGGCGCACGATGCATGGTGTTCTTTTCGGTGGGTTCCAAGCCCAATGCCAGCCCCGGCACCCCGTCGGTAACAAGATTCATCCACAGAATCTGAAGGGTGGTCATGGGGAGCGGCATCCCCAACAATCGGGAGAGGAACATTACCAGTACCTCACCTGTGTTGCTGGTGACAATGTATTTCACAAATTTCCGCACATTGTCGTAAATCGTGCGCCCTTCTTCCACCGCGCCTACGATGGTGGCAAAGTTATCATCGGTCAGCACCATATCGGCGGCTTCTTTGCTCACATCCGTTCCCGTAATCCCCATCGCTACCCCGATATCCGCGCGGCGCAGGGCGGGCGCGTCATTCACCCCGTCCCCCGTCATAGCGACAATATGCCCCTGTTGTTGTAACGCTTCCACAATCTGTAATTTGTGTTCGGGCGCAACACGGGCGTAGACCGACACTTCACCGACCGCGCGCTGCAATTGGGCAGGGGTCATTTGCGCCAATTCCTGCCCGGTTAAGACGCGCCCATCGTCGGAGGCAATGTGTAACTCTTTGGCAATTTGTAAGGCGGTCATCGGGTGGTCGCCCGTAATCATCACCGGGCGAATACCGGCGGCTTTCGCGGTGGCTACTGCGTCGCGCACTTCGGGGCGGGGCGGGTCCATCATGCCGACCATCCCGACAAAGACCATGCCCTGCTCTACGGTAGCTTCGTTGATTTCGGTGGGCAGATATTCAAAGGCACGCCACCCCACCCCCAGCACCCGTAGCCCGTTTTGAGCAAGGTCGGCGTTGGCTTGTTCAATCCGGGCTTGCCATTCGGGGGTCATCGGTTCGAGCCGTTCATTTGCCCACACATAGTCGCTTAAGCGCACCAACCCGTCCACCGACCCTTTGGTGAAGGCAATATATTCATGGTCGTTTACCCATGCGCCAAGCGGAGCCAACCCATCGGGCAGTTGTTCGGGCAACCGGTGAACGGTGGTCATCCGTTTGCGTTCACTGCTAAACGGTACTTCGCCCACGCGGGGCAGGGCGGCTTCCAGCGGTTCGCGCCACAGCCCGAATTGCGCCGCCGCCACTACCAACGCCCCTTCGGTCGGGTCGCCCACCGCGACGAAGCGGGTGGGGTCCTGCGTATCCCGTTGCAAAATGGCATCGTTACACAACGCCGACCCCGCCAGCAACCAGCGTTGCGCGGAATCGCCGGGTTCCAATACCCGGGTTCCTTCTATCAGGGTGGGTTGCCCTTCACGAACCACTTCCTTGAGGTCAAGCGTATGCCCCGCCACATCCAACATGGTAACGGTCATGCGGTTTTCGGTCAGCGTTCCGGTTTTATCGCTACAAATCACCGTCACCGACCCCAGCGTTTCGACGGCGGGCAATTTACGAATCAATGCCCGCCGTTTGAGCATCCGTTGCGCCCCCAATGCCAGCGTAATCGTCAACACCGCAGGCAGACCTTCGGGAATCGCCGCCACGGCAATCGCCACCCCTGCCAGGAACATATCCACGATGGGGCGACCATTGACGACCCCCGCTCCGATGACCAATGCCACCACGACCAGACAGGCAACCGCCAGAAAAACCCCCAGGCTATGAATCCGCTTTTGCAGGGGGGTGGCATCGTTGCTTACGTCCTGAATCATGGTGGCGATTTTGCCCAGTTCGGTGGTCATTCCCGTCCCGGTCACTACCGCCGTACCGCGCCCGTAGGAAACGGCGGTACCGAAATAGAGCATATTGTGACGGTCGCCCAGGGGGGCATGGGGGTTCGGTACGGCTTGCGGGGTTTTTTCTACCGGAACCGATTCTCCGGTCAGGCTGGCTTCCTGCACACGCAAATTGGCGGATTGCACCAGACGCGCGTCGGCGGGAACAATACTCCCCGCCTCAACCTGAATCATGTCCCCCGGCACGAGGTCGCGGGCAGGCACTTCCTGTACCTTGCCATCCCGCCGCACC
>CBKYSX010000310.1:0-5468 GCA_966690745.1 uncultured Ardenticatenales bacterium | reverse complement strand
CCAAATTAGCCCGACTTTACCCCGCCCGTTTGCCAAAGAAACGCCCGACCTCGCCACCTTGCAAGCCCAACTCTCTCCTGATAGCGTCGTGGCGGCATACTATCTTTTAGATGAGGAATGGTTGGCATTTGTAGTCAATCGGGAACGGGTCAAAGTCGTGCGGAATCTGGGCAATCAGGAAACGTTGGAAATCAACCTCCAACGTGCGCGTTTTCAGCTTGAAACGATGCGCTACGGGCAATCCTCGCTAAACCAGCACGAAGCATTGTTACTACAACGCGCCCGATATTATTTAGGGGCGTTGTATGACACCCTGCTTCGCCCGTTGGAGAACGATATTGGCACGGCAGACAAACTCATTTTAATACCCCATCGTGCGCTCCATTATTTGCCTTTTCATGCCTTATTTGATGGAGATACGTATGCATTGGAAAAATGGGAAGTCAGTTATGCGCCGAGTGCCGCGGTATTAGGATATTGTTTGGCACACCCTACCCCACAATGGCACCAGGCTTTATTGGTTGGTGTACCCGATGAATACGCGCCCCGTGTGCGGCATGAGGTCGAAGCCCTTGCACCCCTCTTCCCTCATACCCGGATGCTATTGGATCAACAGGCGACCTTTACTGCCTTAAAAAACCACGCTCCGGATGCCGATATTTTACATCTCGCCTGTCACGGGCAGTTCCGCCCCGACAACCCTTTGTTTTCCGCAGTACGGTTAGGCGATGGGTGGGTGAATGTGTATGACACCTATCGTTTGCGGCTTAAGGGGAGTTTGGTGACATTAAGTGCCTGCGAAACAGGGGTCAATGCTGTAGCACCGGGGGACGAATTGTTGGGGTTGGTTCGGGGGTTGTTGTCGGCGGGGGCGTTGTCGCTGGTCGTGAGTCTCTGGACAGTGGATGATGCCACGACTGCCGACCTGATGGTGACTTTTTATCGAGAATTACTGGCAGGGGAACCACCCGCCACGGCTCTGCGCCGCGCCCAAGTATCGGTAATGGCGGAGCATCCCCATCCCTTCTATTGGTCACCGTTTGTCGTGATGGGTAGGGCGTAACAAAGGCTTTGTCATACCAGCACATCCGAAACGGCAATGTCTACCCCTAAATGACAGGGAATAACATCACCCTTGCGCCATGTGGTATAGCGGGTATATAAGCCATCTTGTGGTTCAAGGTATTGAGAAATGGTGTCTTTATTTAAATCAATAATCCACGTTTCGGGGATGCCCGCCTCCGCATAAAAATGAATTTTGACATCACGATCATAGGGTAATGTACTGTCGCTTACTTCTATCACAAGAAATACATCCCTGGCGGGTGGCACATCCAATGCCTCCCCCTTTTGGTATTGGCGAACAACTGCCGCATCGGGTTCCGGTTCACTTTTATTGGATAAATGTATGGGGCTTTGAACCAGAATATCATAGATAGTCGCAAGCTCTTGAACCAAAATTTTCGTCAAATTTGCGACAACGCGAATATGTTTGCCACCGGTGGGGGACATAGGATGAATCTCGCCTCCTAACAGTTCGACACGTTCATCAGGAAGAAATACCCCGGCTTCCGCCATTTTGTGATAATCGGACACGGTAAACAATCGGCGTTCTGTCAATGTAATGGTCATATCGCCACCTCTTCACAACCATTGGATTACAAATAGTATAGCATAGTGCAGGCTCTATAGTGTTTCCGCTTACTCCTTATCCTCCTCCACCCATTCGACCACAAAAGCCTCAATCGCCTCATACGATGTGGTTTCTAAATCGAACCAGGTAATAGCAGGGTCGGTGGCACTAAACCAATTGCTCTGGGTGCGAATCAACCGCCGCGTGGTACGCCCGATTTCCTGTGCCAATGTCTGTTCATCTGCCAGGTCGCCACGTAAATAAGCAACTGTTTCCCGATAGCCTAACCCCGACATCGCTTCGCACTCCGCCGGAACGCCTGCATCCAGCAACTGTTGAACTTCAGCAACTAAGCCTTGTTCCAACATCATCGCAATTCGCGCATCTGCCCGTTGATATAATATCTCGCGGGGGCGTGTTAGTCCCAATTGTAGAATTCGATAGGGCGGCGTGGTTTTCCGTTGTAACACTGAAATCGGGGTTCCCGTAATCTCGTACACTTCCAACGCCCGCACCACACGGCGCACATTGCGTCCGTCTATTCCTTCGGCGGCAATAGGGTCTACCTCCATCAAACGTTGATACAATGCCTCAGCCCCTTCTTGTTCGGCAAAGGCAAACAGACGTTCCCGCACCGCTTCATCCGGCGGGACTTCGGGAATACCGTACCCTTCCACCACCGCTTTGACATATAACCCCGTGCCCCCCACCAGAAATGGAATTTTGCCCCGTACCGTAATATCCGCACAGAGGTCGTAGACCCTACGCTGAAATTGAGCTAAGGTTAGGGTATCGGTGGGGTCGCAAATGTCCAGTAAATGATGGGGAACGCGGGCACGTTCGGCAGGGGGCGCTTTTGCCGTGCCAATGTCCAACCCGCGATAAAATTGGCGCGAATCGGCTGAAATGATTTCGCCGCCGACCCGTTCCGCTAATCGTATTGAGGTTTCAGTTTTACCAACAGCGGTGGGTCCGACAATTACAATCAAAGGGGGATTCATGGGAGATAGAGGTTAGAGATACAGAGGAGTCCGGCATCGTGTAGGGTGATTTTGTTATTCTTATGATGCCAACAAGTGCACCCGGATTGCCGCCGCAAATCCATCCCATACTGTCTGCTCTTCAGTCGTTGGCGTGACATCACAGGCAGAGGGCGGATTCAGTGTCACCATCAATTGCCCATCCACCGTGTTCACCTTGAGCCGCCCCAACAGGCGATAATAGCGTACTTCATCCCGCACCCCGCGCCGCGCATCCCCAATTTCCTCTGTCGGAATCCCTACATTGTACGTGGCAAAACGTCCGTTCCACGTCTTCATTAGAAAATCCAACACCAACCCATGGGCGACGGCAGTAGATTCCAATATCGGACGAAATTCATCAAGCGTCATAGAAGATAGGGAGATGGTTAGGGGCGGAACTAGTGAAAATCAAGCCAACTTTACCCCAATAGTCACGTTACCAAAGCACAATACTTTCCCCCACCCCCTCTCTATCTCTACCTCTAACCTCTATCGCTTACAAGCGATACAATTTTACGGGAATCAAGAGGGGGGTACTGAGGTCGGCAAGGCTGTCGGCTTCAAGAAGGGTAAAAAGGGGCGGGAGGGCACGCCATAGAGTTTCCCCATACTTACAGGCGAGGATGGCTTGTTGGAGCGCAGTTTCAGCAGAGGACAGATTGCCGCGCAAACATTCCAGCAACGCTTGTTGCGCCAAACTCATCGCCGCACTTACCCCCCAATAGGTTGGTTCGGGGCGGGTCGCTTCTGCCTGACGTAAATGACGGTTGCGATTGACCGCAGTGGTTGCCAGCACCGCCAAAATCGCGTGTGCCAGCCACTCGGTTTCCTGCTTACCTTCAATAATGGCAAAACATTGCTGTTCTGCCGCACTCAATTCCCCCATCAACAAATGGACTTCTGCCCGCATCAACCGTGCAAAGCCATCATCAGGATCATCGGCAATCAGTGCATCCAATATCTTCCCTGCTTGAGTGGTATGATTGCTCTGAATCAGGAAGGTAGCCCATTGCCGCCGTATCCATGCATTTTCGGGGGCGAGGGTAATCGCCTGTTGAAAATCCTCCCGTGCCCCGCGCAAATTGCCGGAACGTAAATGCCATAAACCCCGGTATGCCCAGACCCACCCGTTGCTTCGGTCTACGGTAATCCCGCGATCCAAATCCGCTTTCGCCCCGCGCATGTCCCCTTCATAATAACGGTGCATGGCACGATACATATAGGCATTGGCATCATCGGGGTCAAGAAGAATCAATTGATCCAATTCCTGACACATCAGGTCAGGGCGGTTGGTGTAACGGTACAAATCTGCCCGTAGACTTCGGGCATCGGGGCACTCCGGCGACTCCGCTACCAATTCATTTAACAAATCCTCTGCGGTATCAAAACGATCCAATGCTAACCATTCCCCAGCAAGTTTTAACTGTACGGTGCGATTATCGGGTTCCGCTTCCAGTACCGCTTCGTATAATGCCGCCGCCGCCGCGCTTTGCCCTTCTTCCGCCAATAAGTCCCCCAACAAACTGTCGGCTTTGGGATGATGCGGAAAATGTTGCCGCATTTCATTTAAAAACTTTACTGCCTGGTCGCGATAGCCCAATGCGGCAAGGGAGGCAGCGGTACAGAAATGAGCTTCAAATAGGGAGGGAGCCTGTGCCTTGGCGGTACGGGCGTGTTGTAATGCCAATTCGTAATCCCCCACCGTAAACGCCAGTGTACTCATTTCGACATGTGCCCAGGGGTTGTGAGGCTCAGTGGTCAAAATGGCTTGCACATCCTGACGTGCCGCTTCCAGTTCTCCCAGATGGCGGCGGGCAATCGCTCGATTGTAATAGAGGTCGGGGGTATGAATACCGAGGGTAAGCGCACGGGTATATGCACGTTCGGCTAAAAAATCGTTGCCTTTCGAAAGCCAATAATGCCCCCATAATTCCCATAAGCCGCTCATGTTTGGCGCAAGACTTTCCAAAATACCCAGAGTCTTTTCCAACTTATCCCATTCGCGCCGTTGCCATACTACAAATGCATACCAATACAAGATATGGGGGTTGCGTTGATTACGTTCTAAAATCCGTTCAAGGTCCCGTTGTGCTAATGTCCACTCTTCACGGGTAATATAGAGCCGCGCCCGCCAGTAATAGACCACCGATGGGGGTTGCTCTACACTGGCTAAATAACGGTTAAAATCAAATAATGCCCCCCGATAGTCATCAAGGTGCAAACGAGCAACCCCCCGCACAAAAAGCGCGGGCGGAAAATCAGTGCGGCGGCGCAGAGCCTCATGGCTTAGGTCAAAAGCATGACCCCACGCCTGTTTGCTCAGCGCATCCTCCGCCTTCATCGTCAGGGCGGCAGGGTGATGTGGAATCAGGCGCACCGCCACCCGGTATATCGTCCAAAGAGCATCGTGTACAGCCGTCATGGGCGAAAGTATAGCAAGGAGTGATATTTCGCTGAAATTGTGTAGGGTAATGGTCAGAAAGTTCCGAAGAAAACGAAAGTATTTTAACACCCGAGGAACATACTGGCATCAAGTATTTCGCGGTAAATTACGGTGGCACATACCCCTCTGTCCCAAAAATAAGGGGGAGGTTGCGGGCTAGGTCGGTAAGCATTGCGACAAGTACCCGCCCCGGACAAACCGTTTCCTCCGGTTGGAAATCCCGATGCCCGGCCAGATGGGTAATACCGTAATCGTTCACAAGCCCACGGCTGAGGGCATTAAGGCTATCAAGTTGGACGCGGGTGGGGTCGCTTTCTTCAAAGTTTCCCAATAGCACAATCCCGACCGTCCAGGTATTATGTCCACCTGT
>CBKYSX010000309.1:0-5475 GCA_966690745.1 uncultured Ardenticatenales bacterium | reverse complement strand
GCTTTCGTGGGCATGGTGCCATGCCTTCTCTAACTCATTCCATTCATAATAAATGCGGGCAAGCCCCAGATGGGCTTGGCAGGCAAGGGGCAGGGGTGGTTCCCCGAGCATTTGGAGAAACCGTTGATAGGTTTCCGCCGCTTCATAGAGGCGGGTATCCTCTTCTTGGATCCGCCCGATGCCCAGCGTGGTCATCACCGTAATGATGATATGCCCGATGCTTTTACTAATGGCTAACGCTTCGGTATAGGCGCGGGCGGCGGCGGCACGTTCCCCCTGCAAATAATAAGCATACCCCATGGTCCATGTGGTTGCGGTACGAACGGGCAAGTTGTTCGGGTGCAAATAGTCCAATGCGCGGCGCGATTGGGTAATAATTGCCTCTATATCATGTTGGGTTACGGCTAAAGTTGCCCGAATGGAGGCAATATGCCCGATCATATCACGATTTTTCTCGTTCGGCTCTTGCGGTGCCAATGCAATTTCCGCCGCCTGCAACGTTGGGATAACCGCGGGAATTTTGTTTACAAACAATAACGCGGAGGCATACATTACCCATAAGGCGGGGTTGGCATCCAGGACCGTCGGAGGCAGGGATTCTAACCATTGCAGAACCGGAAAGACACCGCCCCGAAAATGGAGGGGCATCCCTTTGCTTCCCCCTTCGACCAATTGGATGGCATGGGGGAGGTCGTTTGCGGCAATAGCATGATGAAACGCCTCAATATCGAATCCGTTGGCTTCATACCACTGTGCGGCGCGGCGATGCAATTCCGATACATCGGTACTGTGTTGCAATCGCTGACGTAATAAATCCCCGAACAGGTGATGGTAGCGATACCATTGCCGTTCACTATCCAAAGGAACAATAAAAAGATTGGCTTGTTCAATCGTATCCAACATAGGTTGCCCGGACAGGGCAGAGTCCCGCAAAACCGCTTCGCAGAGGGGCGCACAAAAACGTTCTAAAATCGAAGTGTGGAGCAAGAAGTTTTGCACGGTGGCGGGTTGATGGTGTAAGACTTCCTCCATCAGATAATCCAAAATAAAACGATGGCTACCGGTAAAAGAGCGAATAAACGCGGTAGGGTCTGCCAGCCCCTGCATCGAAAGAGCGGCTAATTGCAACCCGGCAATCCACCCTTCGGTGCGGCTTTCAAGGGCAGCAATATTATCGGCGGAGAGTTCTGTGCCCATAACCTCCCGGAAAAATCGGGCAACTTCGGGACGGGTGAATCTCAGGTCTGCCACCCGCAGTTCGGTTAATTGGTTGCGACCCCTCAAACGGGCGAGAGGGAGGGGAGGGTCTTCGCGGGTGGCGATCACCAGATGGACTTGGGGCGGTAGATGGGTCAATAAAAAGGTGAGTGCATCGTGGATAGGTTGGGCATCAATCAGATGGTAATCATCCAATACCAGAAGCGCAGGTTCAGGCAGGGAGGCGAGTTCATTGAGGACGAGCGTTAGAACAGCTTCGTGGGACGGGGGTTGCGGGGCTTGAAGCACCTGCACGATGCCTGCCCCGATAGTGGGAACAATCGTTTGTAGGGCAGTTACCAGATAGGTCAAAAAACGGGTCGGGTCATTATCCCCTTCATCTAAAGAGAGCCACGCTATGGGGCGGTGGCTTTCTCGAACCCACGTACTGACCAATGTGGTTTTGCCAAATCCGGCGGCGGCGGAAACCAGCGTCAGTTTACGGGGCAGACCCTCATTTAAGTGAGCAAGGAGGTGGGGACGGATAATTAGTTTTTGGTGGGGAAGGGGAACAAATAATTTGGTAGTTAAAAGTGGGGTGGGCATAGGTGCAACTTTAAAGATTCCGGGATTGACCCCTATACGTCAATCTACGGCAGAAGTTGCACCCGTTGTTCGCGCCAACAGAAGGGTGGTGGGAGGTTCCAACCTCCCACCACCCTTCTGTTCTATTTACGGCGTGCCAGCCAGGTAACACCTACAGCGAAGAGCAGACCGACCGCGCCCCAGAGGAGGAAAGGTCGCTCGGTGCTGTCAGAGCTAAAGGTGTTGAGATCAATGGCGGTGGGCGGACCGACATTTAACGTGACGGGGACGGTGACCAGTTCTTCATCGGCATCGTTGCTTTCAACACACAACGTCCCGGTGTAAGTTCCCTGTGCCAACGTCGCGCTGTTGAAGGTTAGGGTGACAGGGGTACTGCCGCCGCCTGTAGTGGTTCCGTTGGTCGGGCTAACGGTAAGCCACGGAATATCCGTCGGTGCGGAACAGGCTCCGCCTGTGGTGGCAGTAATGGCGACATCATCCACGAAGAAGTTGGTGACTGCCGCGCCTGCATCCGTAGAACTGAAGAAGACCAGTTCGTGCGCCCCGCCATCGGCGTAGGCAGAGGCATCTACGGTGACTTCAGCATAGGTACCATAACCGGTAGTGGTTTCCTCGGCGCGGAACACTTCCATACCATCCATCCGTACCGACAAGAAGCCGTTGGTTCCCGTCGCAGTCGCCGGAATTTCCAGCCAGAAGGACAATTCCGCCGAGCCGGAAGGAATCGTAACGGTCTGGGTGAGGATACCGGTTTCAGCGGCAGTCGTCCCGCCAAACCATGCCCACCACAAGCCCGTGCGCGGTCCCGTACCACCGCCTGTCCCACAAACGGCATCACAGAGCGGAGTTCCGAAGTTCGCACTGAATTCTTCCCATTCGGGGTTGGGGGTTCCGGCTTCAAACGAGCCATCGCCCACAATTGGTCCGGCTTCGGGGGCAATCGTCGTAGCACCCCCGGCGGCTCCCAGCCGTTCGACCGGGGCATTTGCATCCCGCGGTTGAACCGGGTTCGGGCTATTCCACGGGCGGTTGTCATCCTCGGCAATCGTCCAGTTGAGCGAACCCGTGCCCGTATTCTGGATGTTGATCACTTCGTTGGTGGTTTCCGGGGCGTTGGAATGGGTTTCCGTCACAGCCGCCGGAGTTACATTAATATCCGGTGCCTGCGGTGCAGTGGTTGGCGTGGGGGTGGGTCCGCCTGTACATTCCGGGGGTAGGTCGAAGGCGGCAGTGCCATCGCTGGTGCTACCCGCCGACCCTTGACTGGCACTGAAACCAACACCACGGCGGGCGAAGGCTTCCCAGATCAAACAGGTGTTATCGCCACCGGTCAAGGCGGTATCCGCCGCCAGAATCGTATCCCGTCCATCCACAAAACCGGGGGAACAGGGTTGAATCTTCATTGCGTCATGCACCAACCGGTAGGTCAGGTTGTTACCGCCGGTCGTGTAATCCCCGTAAATATTGGCATTGAAACCATGTTCTTCGATCAGCTTCCAGTTCAGATCCCACAACATCGTATTCCAGAGGAAGCCAACGCCATGCGGCACGGCAAGGCTACCCAGATTGGAATAGGTGTAGGGGTTCACCGTCATGTCGGTGGTGTAACGGGCGGGGCGAATCCCGGGACCATCGGGCGGTTGGTTCAGGGCATACGTACCGACCCCGCGTGGCGTGGTGGAGGTATCGCCAGGGCGTTGGGTCAACATAATGGATTGGAAGTCGCTCCATCCTTCGCCCATTTGTTCCGCATTGTTCAGACAGGAATTTCCATTGCCCGTTAAGCGCAGGGAAATGCCGTGACCGTATTCGTGCAGAATAATCCCGTTATCAAGGTCGCCGTCCCGGTCGGGGTTGGGTGCGCTCCACAGATACATTTGGAAGCGGGGGTTTGAACCTTCCGCCGCATGGAAATAGCGGGCGTTGTTGAATTCGGAGCCATCTTGCCCTTCGGCATTGATGTAATCGCTTCCCAATCCGCCATTGCCGTAGTTGTTTTCCTGGAAGTTGCGGGCGGCTTCGTTGAACCCGTGAACATAAGAAACATCATGCAGAATATTCGTCCAGTAGAACAGGTTGGTAACTGCCGCCGGACGATAGGCACTGGGGGCTTGAGTTAAATCCAACGGGAAATCAAAGACCAATCCCGCGCCGCCATCCGGGCTGGACCCTGCATCCGGGAGGTTATTCGCATCTATGTCGGTATAGGCGTGGGTGTTGTTGCCTTGCGTGGTCGTAAATTCCGCGCCCGAAGCTCCGTTGGTATCATGCCAGCCAAAGGGCGAAGCAGTGGCATTGTCGGGGTTGGCAACTAGAGTACGTCCGTCTGCCGGGGTGGGGGGGGAGCTGTGGTTGGGGCTTTCCACCGGCATCTGATAAACACGATAGGACCCTACCATAGCGGCTGGGGCATACGGCGCAACAATTTCCGATGCAAAGGTGGTTGCCGTAACCGCGTTCATTTCCCCTGGAACTGCGCCGGTGGGGACTTGATAGGGGTCGCTATAGAAAGCATCCCAGTTCTCGCTGACCACACGGCTGGAGCGATCCAATACCGCACCTGTGGCGGCATCTACGCGCACATCTACCCAATCTAAACCATCTTGTTGGTAAATATCCACTTGCCAGACGAGCCGAAGCGAGCCATCGGCTACAGGTTGGTACATCAGGCGCACGGTCATAGATTCGAGCGACAGATTGCCACCGGCAAATTGCATTTTTTGGTCTACGGTACCGAAACTTTGTTCCGCCGTCACCGTAGAGGGGTCATACGAAAGCCCCAGCGCATCGGCGGCGGCGGCAATCGCGTCGGTATGGCTCAATACGGGCGTGGCACTATTGCTTCGTGCCAGTGCATCGCCAATCCCGCGATTCCCGACATACAACACAGACCCATCTGCCAGAATCGTCACGTTCACCATTGCATTGTAAATTTCAATCCCGTTGACCTGTTGCATGAATTTGACATAGCGGTTGCCACTGTCCTGGTCGGCAAAATTAATATCAATTTTCAGATCAGTCAGGTCTGCCTGTGTCAATTCTAATCGCGCCGCGTTGTCGCTTAAATAGGCACGGGCAATTTGTTCGCCTACCGCTTCCGACACCGGCGTTCGATTCTGGGGTACGCCTGTTTGAGGTGCGGCACTGGCACTCTGGTTGCTCAATAGTAATGCCACAACAAGGCATACTATCAGCCCCCCGACAGCAACGAGGTTCTTCATATCTTCTCCTTACAGGGTATAGATGGTTGAGACAGTTGGCATTTTGGGAGCGCACGGAACGATTTGGAATAGATCGTTTACGAGGATTCAGAATCCGGGAGGAACCCCGATGGGATTGATTCTGCGCGGAATGCCTGGAGGATAAGCGTAGAAGCAGTGAATGAGATAACTGTCGCAAAACTATCGCAACCCCATAGCAGGGTAGGTTTACAAATCTGTTGCTCTCAGGCACAATGGACTCTTACGATACCCCGCACGAACCGGACCCCATGGCGATTCAGATACTCTCTTTTTTATCTGTGCCGTTAGGAATTGACCGATGAATTTCTACTCGAATATGCCTTTGCATCGCTTGCAGGAGGAATTGGCGCGGTTACGTGCGCTCTCGCCGTCGCCGGAATTGGTCCATGCACTCATTGCCTACTGCTGGCATTTGCCGGATATGGATAAC
>CBKYSX010000308.1:0-5489 GCA_966690745.1 uncultured Ardenticatenales bacterium | reverse complement strand
AATTCATCCGCATCTTCGCGCAAATGCAAAATGACTTCCGTGCCGCGGATATCCTTTTCGGCGGGTCCAACCTCGTAATTATTGCCCCCTTCAGCAACCCAGCGCACCGCTTCGGCATCGGGCTGGAAGGAGCGGGAGATGACTTCCACTTTATCCGCCACCATGAAGACGGAATAGAAACCAACTCCGAACTGCCCGATGATTTCTGACCCTTTTTGCTCTTGCAATGCCTTCAGGAATGTCGCCGCGCCCGATTTCGCAATCGTGCCGAGGCTATCCATGATTTCTTCACGGGTCATCCCGATACCGCTATCGCTGACGGTCAGGGTCCGGTTTTCGCTATCTACGCTAATCCGAATGGCCATTTCAGCGTCAGGCTGGAAAATATCGGCTCCTTCGCGGCTCACCGTTTCAAAACGCAGGCGATTAAGCGCGTCGGAGGCATTGCTGACCAATTCCCGCAGGAAGATTTCCCGTTCGGTATATAGGGAATGGACGAGGATATGGAGTAATTGTTGGATTTCGGCGCGAAATTCGTGGCGTTCGAGAGTGTTCGCTTCTGTCATATCTGCCTCTGAAAGTGAATTTTGGGGGAATTCGGGTGATGGATATATCACTCCGCGTATGATTGTTGGCGACCTATGAGTATACATAAAAACAGGCAACAAGGGTAAAAATCATCATTTCTCAAATGAATGAGAGAATCGTTGCGGGCAGTGAAACGGAGTTTCTGCCCTTTTACATCGAAAACTCCGTTTCTTTCGGACTTCCCTCACGATATTTATGGTAAAACAGAGCCATCAACACAAAATCTACCTTTTGAGGGGGTATCTCTATGAGTAGATTTCGTAGATTCTGTAGATTCCGTCACTCCCGCTCAATCCAGTAATCCACTTCTATTGTTGTCCATGTGCTGTCGTTAATTTCTTCGCTTTGGATCTCCATCGGAGCAACATCTCCCCCGCCCCGCGTGGCTCCGGCATAAAGGGCAAGGGCGGGGTGTCCTGTAACATCCTTCGTTCCTTCCTGCCCCAGAATATCAAAATCCACCACTGTCAACGTCACAAAAATCTTCAGGGTTTCGCGCCCGCCGGAAAGTGGAGACGGGAGTTGCCCGGGCAACCCTGCTTCAAAATTGATAATGATGGGCACGTTGGGCAACACAGGTTCGCGGGTGCGGCGGTTAAAGGGGTAAATCGGGGTAATGGCTCCCACCGCATCCATGCTTAACACCGCTACAAAGATGGGTGCAGGATGGCGATTGGTCAATACCAATCGTACCTTGTCGCCCTGCCTTACCAACGTCAACCCGGTGCGTTCGTGGCGGGGTAGTGGTGTAAGGGCGGTACGCGATTGCTCATTCGTGCCGCCAAACTGTGCCTCTATGAGAGGACGAAGCGGGTCACGCCCCGGTGGGCGTAATCCCTGAACATTCAGATACCGCGCCCAGGTTTCCAGATTTTGGAAAGTTGTCTCCACCGCATCATTTTCGCTGACCGGGTGGAGCGGGGAAGGGAATAAACCAAAATCACGCCCGACCAAAAACCATGTGGGTTCTTCTATTGTCCGCACTTCCGGCGCAAAGAGCACCTCGCCTCTCCGTAATGATGTTTCAACTTCTTTTCCAGTGCGGGGCGGGTGGCAAATCGCTAGTAGGTGCGCGGGTTCTGTTTTGGCAAGGCGTAGGAGGGAACTGTTTTCGATTTTGCTTCTTAAGGTTTGTAATTGGGTACCTACTCCGTCCACTGCCACAATCAGTCTTTGGTCGCTCAGGGCATGGGTCCGTTCTATTGCGCGACAGCCTGTTTCAACAGTGGGAGGCAATTGAACTTCCGAAAGGGCGCGGCTTTCTAATGTGCCTACGGCTGAAATTGTAACGGTTGCCAGTACGGTATCATCGGCAAGCAGGGCAGGGCGAATTTCATAGGTAGAGCCAACGGTTGCCCCTTGCACCGCCCCGACACGGAGTATCAAGGTATGGTTATCCCATCGGCTGGACACCGTTACAAAAGCAGGGGTATCAATTCGCTCCGTTCCAAAGAGGGTGCGATCATCGTCCCCTTCCAATTGCGGGTTCTGGGTGGGGTAGCGAAAGGTTACGGCTTTGCGGGCGGGTTCAAAGACATCGTAATAGGTCAGGGTTCCGCTTCGCCCCATGATTTCCCGCGTTAGTTCATAGGTCATTGCCCCACAATACTCGTTGGTAACGGGATGGCGCATCTCCTTTGATTTTTCATCGTCGGCGCACCCCGCCAGTAAGACATAGCCATCGCTTAATCGCCGCCATCCGCTTATGCCCCTTTCCTGCGGCAATTCCCCGCGGGATGACGGCAGTTCCACGGCTTCTGCGGGGCGTTCATCGGCGGGCAATTCGCGGGCGGGATGGTCTTCAATATCCCGCGCAATCGTTCCGCTATGACAACAGTCAAACCATAAGATCAGATGACCATCCTTCCCGATTTTCTGACGGATGGTTTCAAAGTAGGCGAACAAAACATCATCGGTAATGTCCCGATTGGCTCCCCCTTTGCCCACGGGAACAGGACGGTCACTGTCCGTTGGAACGAGGGTCGAATCGTAGCCATCGGTTTCATCCCCATCCACATCTTTGGTGCGGGAGCCATGCCCCGAATAGGCAATCACCACCAAATCCCCTTGTTGTAGGAGTGATTGCCCTGCAAAGTTCCGTGTCCCCGCCAGCCGATCCATTGCCTCTAGTATCCCTTCCCGGGTTGCCTCGCCATTCGCCAATGTTGTGATATCCCCATCCTGAAAATTGAAACGGGAGGTGAGCAATTCATGCACCAATGCGGAATCGGTAACACACCCTTTTAACTGGTGCGAAGGGGCAAGGTTGGGGTACTCGTTAATGGCAATTAGCAGGGCGAGGCGATTCATGGTGAGGGTAAGGAGGAAAAAGGGAGGAGAAACGGTTTCTATAATTCAGTATAAAACGGATATGGGGAAAAAGTAAGGGGTGTGAAGTAAAACAAGAGACCACGTTCATTGAACGTGGTCTCTTGTTACACCTATTAGGGTACATTGCCAAAGTTATGCGAGCTTAAAATCTCCAATACCAAGGGTGGTAACCGATTCACGCCATGCTTCATCGGTGGTATTGCCTTGCACCAGTGCTTGGATTGACTTAAACGGTTCCCATCGGCGATCTTCATAACTGACCGTTAAAATCTCCCCCGGTGCAACATGTAATTTCCACCCCGCTTGCACCAACGCTACGATTGCCATTGCCCCCAGAATGCTGACCCATATCGGACGCAACTCTTCCGTGGTCAACATTCGTCCGGTTTGTTGGCGCAATAGGTTGTTCAAAACCATCGGCTCTTTCAGAAATTCAGGGATGGTGGCAATGGTGACCCCTTGCAGAGGGGGACCAAATTGTTGGGCGCGGCGCGTATAGCTGGCAAGCCAGACTTTATCACCCACCTCTTCCCAGGCGATAGGATTTAATTGCACTTTGCCCTGCACCATACGGTCAATTAAATCTTTTTCCAAAGCGGGCACATGGACCAACAGCGTAATTGCGGACGCATCCGTTGTAACAGTGGGGTTGGTGGTTGTCACCGTTTCTAATGCCGCAATTCGATCTTTGGTGGCGGGGTGGCTGTCATACGGATTGGTTTTGCCTTCACTTAAATGATGGGCAGTAAAGGCAGAAACCGCATTCGCAATCCCTTCGGCTTTCAGGTATCTTTCAAAGCCATTGGCAAGCGGCGGACGTGCCCCTGATTGCAAAATAGGGGCATATTCTTGTTGCCAGTAGGTGTCAAAAGCCAGCCCCAATCCGCCGACTTTTTGCAGTCCACCAATCATGTGGGATGCGCCCACCGTTCGCGCCGCCAGTGCATCGGCGGCAAATTCTTGCTGGCGGGAGATCGCCTGGGTCAACCGCAGGAACATTTTGGCATACCACTCAAATGGCTTACGAACGATATTTCCGGCATCCAATGCCCCGACAGAGCGCATAATCGCGGCGCGGGTTTTGTATATCCATGGACCGACTGCCGTATCCCCGCCATGATAATGTCCAAACTCGTGCGCCAGTACCGCTTTCATTTCGGGGATGGTCAACCCCTTCATCAACGGCAACCCGATGCCCATCACGCGCTTACTGCCAATTCCCATTACCCCGCCGCGATGGGTAACAAAGGCATTCGGCTCTGCCAACAGATAAACCTCTTTCGGCATATGTTGTTGGGTTGCTGTTGCCACCTCTTGAATTTCACGAAACAGGCGGGGTTCTTGCGCGGCGGTCAATTCCGGTCCGGGGGCAATAAATTTGTCGGGGCGGGGTAATACTGCCCAGCCCAGAGCAAGAGCAGTAATTCCGGCGGAGGCAACCAACTGTACTTGAATCCTGCCCGGCGTGACCAGCTCAAGATAGACAAACCCCAGCAGTAAGGCAATCAGAACAAACGCCAACAGATAAAAACCGACCATGAGCACAATTGCCAGCAAGGCACGTCCCAACAAAGAGGGGCTGGAGGTATTCATAAGATATCCTTGAACGCAAGAAAGGGTGAAAACCAACGATTACACCCCTTGAAATAGATGTGATGAGTATAACAAGAAAATGAGAATTTGGAAAGAGGACTCTTTTCTTTACGGACACAATACCGGAAATTCCCATGCACGTAAGGGGTAGGCTGTATCTTGATTCATCCCTGTCGCATCCGAAGAAACGATATGCAGAATACGGGTGTCTTCTTGATAGTTCGGACGGTCGCCTTCATATTCAAGGGTAAGGTAGTATACGCCACCGCCGCCACAGGTTTGGACATAGGAAATTTCTGACCCCTGCTGATTTTTCGCCAGAGGCACAATCTCATTTTCATCAATCTTTACCAACTGGAAGCCGGTTTCAGGCTCATTCGCCACAGCGTAGAGAGGAGCATCGGTTTTGTCCCGGAATAAGGCATAAATTACCCCATTATTCCGCTCCCACATTTCTTCGGACGTACCATCCCTCAGATCAATTCGCCGCATTTGCGTTCCGTCTCCGCTATTTTCCACAATACGATCATCGGTCCACCCCAGATAAAGATAGTGCCCCTCCGGGCTAAAGGTAATTCCCGCCAAATAAACATTTGTGTTATCCGGGCTGTAATGAATAGGGTCGGTTGCGTCCGAAAGGTCTATGAGCGAAAGGACAGGGGGTTCCCGGTTAGGATTGTTTTGATTGTGAATCGCGATATGGGTGGCGCCGGGGCGCAGGGCGCGAACCTCGCCAAAGGGCAACATCCCATCCGGTTCCCCTAAAACTTGAGGGTGGCCTTCTTCCAACCACCAGAACGGCATTTCCCGTTCCCCGGTCAGGTTTTGGACAATCAGAATGCCCCGTCCGCTCGTATCATCCCATAAAGGTATAGCGTTGGTTGTATTGACTCCTTCAGTACGATACAACCATGCCCCGGTGATCCCCACGCCCGGAACAAAACGAAGCAACCAATCGCCGTAGCATCCGGTGTGAA